>JAFUEG010000253.1 GCA_017464045.1 Lachnospiraceae bacterium | reverse complement strand
ATGCGCTTTACTGTAATTACTATATAGGATTCATAGTATGCCTGTTTTTGGTTTTATGGTTCGTGTTCTATAATCACCATAATATAAAAAAATATTTTTTTGATGGTATAAGATTTGGCGTTTTTTCGCTTGTATCGGGTGGAATGGCAGCTTTCCTGCTGCTTCCCGCATACTACGGGATTATGTCTACTGCTGCCGGTGAGATGAAGCTTCCAAAATGGGAATGGTATGGTAATATGTTTAATCTATTAAAACAACAATTCTTCCTTACCATGCCAATGACCAATCAGACCTTTGATGGAGGGGTTAATCTTTACTGCGGTATGCTTGCGGTATTTACAATATTTTTATATTTGTTTACGAGCAGAATAAATATATATGACAAGATAAAGAATTTTATTCTGCTTGCCATATTAGGGATAAGCTTTAATTCGACGACTCTTAATTATATATGGCATGGAGTCCATGACCAATACGGTATACCTAACAGATTTTCATTTTTATTTATATTCATTTTACTTCATATAGCATATGATGTTTTAAAGAGGGTAAAAAAGACACATTTTATATTTATTATAGCTGCTATGCTTTTATCGGTTACATATCTTATGATATGTAGTATGGAGGCTGATGAGCATTTGACAAATAAGATAATTATAGCATCTGTAATTATGATAATAATATATTTTGTAATATGTCTGCTGCATTCGCTTAAGGTTTATAAAAAGCTTTTATTTAATATTTTCATAACTGTTACTTGTATTGTTGAAATATCCATAAGTGCTTTGCTTGGATTTTTCTATAACGGATATACCAATTATTATGATAAATATAAAAGCACACCCAAAGTCACTGCTGCAAATCAGAGGATAAAAGAGATAGCCGATGAAGAAAATGCGGGACTTTACAGGAGCGAGTTGATGAATTCGATAGTTCTGGATGAAGCTACATGGCACCAGATGCCGAGTGTCGGAACATTTTGCTCGACTGTACTTGGTGAAGTGACATCAACTATGGGAAGACTTGGGTTCTACACAGGCGCAAATGAATTTTTATATATGGGAGCCTCACCTTTTACAAATTCAATATTTAATGTCAGATATCTTCTTAAGAGAGAGGGAGATTTGGATAATTATGACTACGATTATGTCGAAGAGACAGAGGGGGTTGGTATATACGAGAATCCATATCCTTTATCAATAGGATTTTCCGTATTAGACAGTGTAAAAGAATGGAATCGTGATGCCGGCTATCCTTTTGTTAATATATCTAATCTAGCATATTTTATGACCGGATATACCGGATTTATGAGAACCGTGAGTCGGGATTACATTGTGTCAAGTGACACATGTAATATAGATATTATTGATAATAAAATTACTTTTACACCTCATTCACAAGGTGAAGTCAGTTATTTAGTGTCATTTTATGCAAATGAACCGGGAGATTATTATATTAATTGCAGAGGTAACAATATATTTAAGATAAGATTTTATATTAACGGTGAAGAGCTTGCTTATGACAGATACCAGACTCAGATATTCCATCTAGGAAAACTCAGCCAAAATGATTATGTATCGGTGGAATATTGTTATAATGATTTAGATACACAAACCAAGACTGCTGCTATCGATGTGGCTTTATTTGACAAAGGCGCATATAAAAATGTATATAACCGCCTTAATTTAAATAAGCTTAAAGTAACCGATTTTGATGATGGATATATATATGGTTCTGTAAATATTCCTGAAGGTGATACGTTGTTTACATCTATTCCATATGATGAAGGTTGGATTGTAAAAGTGGACGGAAGGAATGCGGATTATTATCGGATTTTAGACGCATTTATAGGAATAGATATGGAGGCAGGTCAACATACCATAGAGATGGTGTACATCCCAAAAGGTTTATATTTGGGAATGCTTATTTCCTTTGTTTCGTGGGCATTTTTTGCGATAATAATCATATATAACAATAATAAAACCAAGAGTAAAAATTCGCTCAAAAATACCAATGATGAGATTGACCTTGAGACAAATATATAGTAATATAATCTTGTATATTTACATATAATTTTTATTTTGATTTTATAAATTATAAAGCGAGGGGTGTATCAATTAATGGAAAAATTAAAAGCTTTGGGATGGCAAAAACTTGTCATAGTTTCTGCTGTATTTGATGTGGTATTCGGGTTAATACTCGGTATTGCCATGAAAGGTATATTGGTGGGACTTATAGTAGGAATCGTTGCTGCTGTTGTAGCGGGGGTATTTATATTTGCACTGTGTGGTGACGAGATAGCCGGACATTCTAAGAGTGATAAATATAAAAAGCTTTTCATGAATCTTCCTATAGGTTTTGCTCATGCAAAGATAATTACAGACTCTATGGGCAATAACGTAGGATATTGTATAGAAGAAGCAAATGAGAAGTTCGGCAGTTACTTTAATCTTGATATAACAGATTATGAGAATAAGATACTTGGTGAAAGTAAAATAGATGTGCTTCAGGAT
>JAFUEG010000252.1 GCA_017464045.1 Lachnospiraceae bacterium | reverse complement strand
TAAAGCACTTAAAAAAAACAATATTATATATACATATTTTCTATCGGACATAAATATCTCCAAATAAAAGTCCCATATAAAATAATATTATACTAAAAAAGCTGCAAATATTACTAAACATTTGCAGCTTTCACACCTTTAATAACAATTTAGTTTTAGACCATATAATGCAAAGCATAAAATTAAAAACTCACATACTAATAATTCATATGAAAAATATTTATTTTCATTTGTTCTTTTTCTTGGGACAAGTGCAAATGCCAATGCCGGCAAAATAGCTATAAAATATCTTCCCTGTATTCCCTGCACTACATAGTTTCCTGCAAAATTAATTCTGGTATCACTTATATACATACCAATCACCATTATTATACTTGTAATAACAAATGTAGCCAAAGAAATAATTTTATCTGATAATTTAATCTTATATCCATATTCTGATACATCACTGCCTATAACATATAATGCAAACATAGGAACAATATATGTAAGCGGACCAAGAGAATAATTCAATGAACCTAAAACATCCAACCAATACATATAATCTGCAAATTTATTTATAAATGTAATAATCAACAGCAATATAACATGCTTAGGATTTGATAACAGAAATTCAAAAGGTGTCATAGCTGTGTTTCCATCTGTTACGCCGTTTTTTACTGCATCCTGACCCGATGAAAAAGTTGAAAAAGCCATAAATAATGCAAATATACCGAGAATAAGAACAGGAATAAGAGCTATAATAAATTTCTTAAAATATTCTTTTTTACTTCCGAATTTTTCTTTTGGAATCAAAAACACCAATAGACCTATACAAATATATACATATTTACACAAAAATATAAATGCCAATAATATCCCAAGACGCAGTACTTCTTTTATACTAATTATCTCTTTATCACTGTAAGCATAATAAAAACAAAGTGAAATAAACAGAAAACACAGACCATTTAATAAAGAATCATACGAAAATGACGCAGCCTGATATATTGTCATAGGAAATAAAGCTATAACGATCATTGTATTTTTTAAAATGGGAGTAATTTTTACAGCCGTATAGACTAACACCAAAAATGCTATTAAATTCATTATTTTTCCGAATACAACACATCCATATACACTTAAGCCTAATATTCGTCCGATAAAAAGACCTATAGCCTGAGGATAATAAAACACTGATGCATATCCAGCATGAAAATCTATAATTTTACCTTTTTTTGATAATTTAATACTTTTAAGATAATCTTTATATGCAGTTCCCTCTCCACTTGAAGGTGCTGTAATCCTGTAGTTCATCTCTTCAAAATTACCAGGTACAACCGCTGTCCCCTTATCATGATTAATATAAGCTACAGGTGCAAATATATTTCCATAAGATACATCTAAACTTCGAACATAATGTTCCCATCCATCAGCCTCTTGAAACGGTGTTCCAACGAAAGCCATCGCTATACCAAATAAAAGCGCAATCACAAGAAATATATTTTCAACTGCAAATATTTTTTTATCACTGCCGATTTTTTTTATAAGATTCATCTTAATTCTCCATTAATTTCAACAAATACATCAAATAAACATTTTTTATATATTTGCCTCAAGATTTCTTTCTGTATTTTATCATCTTTGGTATAAGCAAATTCATTATACGCCATCTTGACATAGGAAATGGCTTTATCATAAAATTAAAAGCATAAAAGAAAAAGAAATATTTTTCCCATCCGTATTCGATTATATCATATTTTTTTTCTCTGCTTTTACCATATGGTGTTTTCTTATAATATAAGAAAAAATCTTCACCGAACCTATGTCTGCTTCCATGTCTCCAAGGTCTTTCTTCCCCTAAAAAATGTACAACAGTCGGATTAGATATTATTTTAGTATACTCTTCTTTACTATAAAAATCTTCACGTCCAACCATTTTGCGTACTGCTTTATAAGGATAAAAATTGTAAGTATTACAGTAATTATATCCTATTGGAATCGGTATAATTTCATCTTTTAAACATCCGTTTATTGCATCCTGATCATTTGCAAACAAATGTCCATTATGTTCATTAAAGTAATCCATTATCCGTTTTCCGGTATTGCTCTCACTCCATTTTTCCAAATCTATGAGTAAAACGCCTGCATTATAGTAATTACCATTTTTCTCAATACCCAACACCTGTTTTCTTTCAGCAGGCGTAGTAGGTTCAATGGCAGCTCCTATAATTGCATCTTTCATATCCATATTATATAATTCTTTTAGAGGTCCTCTTACAATGGTATCCCCATCAAGATTTAATACTTTCTTTTCATCATTTCGAAGCAGCCTGTCGAGAAATAGCCTTGCCAAAACAATATCATTCCAACTGCCCGTATCAATATATGTTCCACATAAGTCTTTTATATCAATAATCTCTACAAACTCTATTTTTTTTCCGTAGCTTTCAACGAATTTCTTAATTATTTTTTTATTTCTATCTGTAATCCCCTTAGATATAACATAAAAAACAATATCTTCCTCCATATTATTTTCAATAACAGATGCAATACCAGTTGCTATCTGCGGAGAGACTTTATCGTCTGATGTATAAACAATATTCATACTATACCCCTTAATCTGTAATATAACAATATGTCAACGAAAAGTACTCCTGTACGGCAATATTCTTAGAAGAATTATTTACATACAGGAGCACTAATATATATTATTTCTTTTTCATTTTATTTTCAACTTTATCTTTTACCTTTCCTGCTCCTGCCTTGATTTTGTCATCAATCTCAGTCTTGTCAAGTACATTATCAACTTTCTTTTTAATATCCATCTTAATTCTCCCTTTTCTTATTTTTTAAAAGTTTCCAAACAATCATTATCTTGTCTTTAAAATCAACAAAAAAATGCTTGAACCTTACATTATTATACCCATTGTATTACCAAATGTAAACAAATTAATACTTACGTCTTCGCCTTTTTTTGAAACCTTTTTGTGTAATTATTCTACCTTTAGAAGCCTGCTCGACCATTAATTCCAATTTTTTCTGTGGATCATTTTCTGCTTCAAGTTTCTTCCGGATTTCGCCTTTTCTATACTCCTTAAGAGTTTCTTCTACAGTATTATAATCGCGTTCAAAAAGTACATCACTTATTTGTCTGTAGAGATCATTTATATCTATCTTTCCTTTTTTATCATCAGGAAAATTTGTTCGCTCAATTATTTTTTTTATAACAAAATCCTTGCTTTTATCCTTATATTTCGGCATAATATTAAGTTCCTGTATATAAGCAAGCTCAGGACGCCATAATATCTGTAATTTTCTTTCGGGCTTTAACTTAGGATTTTTCTCAGGCTCACGTAGGATATAAAAATCAAGTTCATCATCGACGCGTTCAACCGTTATTACACCCCAGTATGCCGGTATATGCTCTCTGATGTGCATTCCATGACTTGTTCCTACAACGGCGATATTGTAGTCATAATATATGTCATAGTCCTTAACCTGACCCTCAAGTCTCGTATAAGAATCGGCGTCACTTTTTATCTCCAGACCATACAATGCATCCTCTGTAACCATAACCACATCTGCCCTTGACGAGCCCATAGTCTTTTCTTCAATTATTCTTACCTTACCATATATCTCCTCAAGGAATTCAAAAAGAGGCTCTCTTATATCCGCATCTTTAAGCACAGTATCCTTCATATTAACTCCTAATAATCATCAAGAAAATTATGAACTATTCCATCTTTTTTGTAAGCAATAAGTGTATCAAGACTTACATTCTTTACCCTGGTGCAAATATTTGTCTCTACGAAAGCATTAGTTTCTTTAAGCTTAGCAATCAATTTTTTTGTCTCCATGCGCTTAGATACGGATACCCCGTCATCTCTACATGAACTGCACGTATCAGTAAAATGACAGGCGCATTGTATAAAATGAAGATTATTATAATCTCTCCATGCCTTTATATCATCCTCGCGAATCAGATACATAGGACGAATCAGTTGCATCCCTTCAAAATTTGTGCTGTGTAACTTGGGCATCATAGTCTGTACCTGTGCTCCCCATAACATCCCCATTAAGATAGTCTCTATAACATCATCATAGTGATGTCCCAGTGCAATCTTATTGCATCCAAGCTCCTTTGCCTTACTGTAAAGATGGCCTCTACGCATTCGCGCACAAAGATAACAAGGCGATTTTTCTATGTCATATACAGCATCAAAAATAGTGGTTTCAAATACAGTTATCGGAATCCCAAGTGATGCTGCGTTATTCTCAATTATAAGTCTGTTAAGTTCATTATATCCGGGATCCATAACCAGAAACACAAGTTCAAAAGAAACCTTTTTATGTCGTTTTAATTCCTGAAATAATTTCGCCATAAGCATGGAATCTTTACCACCTGATATGCATACGGCGATCTTATCACCCTCTTCAACCAGATTATATGTCTTAATAGCTTTGGTAAATCTGCTGAATAAGCTTTCTCTGAATCTTCTGTTCTTCAT
>JAFUEG010000251.1 GCA_017464045.1 Lachnospiraceae bacterium | reverse complement strand
TCATCCTATCATGCATCAGGAAAAACTGATTCTAAATCAAGTTCTGATCTTGATAAAGATGCATTCTTACAGCTTCTTGTAACTCAGATGAAATATCAGGATCCTATGAATCCGGGCGATAGTACAGAATACATGTCACAGCTTGCACAGTATTCATCGCTTGAAGCTACTATGAATATCGGAGATGCAATTGATAAGAGTAATGGACTTAATCTTGTTGGACAGTATGTAATTATGAATACAACAGATTCGAGTGGAAATGCTTCTATGATTAGCGGACTTGTACAGTATGCTACCGTTAAAAACGGAGAGGTTATGGTTTCGATAAATGATACATATTATCCTGCAAGCGATTTGGATTCTGTTGTAGATTACGATTATTATATGTTTCTTCAGGAACATGCAAATGATGCGGCTAAGACTGATGATCAGACTGCTAAAGAGAGTAATGCAGCAGATGCTGTAGCAGATAGCGGCGCAGCTGCTGAGAAAGCAGAAGAAGCGTAGATAATTTAAATAAGTTGATAAAATAAGGTGGAGATATTATGGAAGGTTTAAAATCAAGGCCCATCTCAATAGAACAGGCAAAAGATTTATATCTTCATAGCAAGGAAGCCGTTAATAATGAAAAAACCACCGAAACAAATTCATTTCAGGACATTTTAAAAGAAAAAGCGGAAAGTTTTGACGATGTTAAATTTTCAAAGCACGCAAACCAAAGACTTGAAAGCAGAAATATTATTCTTTCCAATGACCAGAAGATAAGATTAAATGAGGGTGTTGAGAAAGCAAGAGATAAAAGCATAAATGAAACGCTTGTCATGATGGATAATCTGGCATTTATAGTAAATGTAAAGAATAATATGGTGGTTACAGCTTTGGAACAAAATGAAGATAGCAATGTCTTTACCAATATTGATGGAGCGGTAATAGTGTAACTGATAATCAAGCCGGACCGAAACATCCTTAAAGGGATAGTAAGGAGGCTTCATATCCCGGACCGACAGAAGGGATTAAAAACAGGAGGAAAACAATTATGATGAGATCATTATATTCTGGTGTAGCAGGTCTTAAGACACACCAGACAAAGATGGATGTAATAGGTAACAATATAGCTAACGTTAATACCATAGGTTTTAAGTCATCATCTGTATTATTCAGAGATGTTTTATATCAAACAACTTCCAATGCAACCGGTGCGACAACCACTACAGGTGGTACAAATGCATCACAGATAGGTCTTGGTACAAAGATGGCATCTATATCAACTTCAATTACTGAAACAGGTGCTGCACAGAGTACAAATAATCCTTATGATTTGATGCTTGACAGCTCAAGTTTCTTTATCGTAAGTCGTGGTGGAGTAAACTACTTTACTAAGGTTGGTGCTTTTGAGGTAGATGCTGCAGGATGTCTTGTTACAAGTAATGGATATCAGGTTATGGGATGGCAGGTTGATCCTGATAATCCTACAGTTATCAGAAAAGATACGGTTTCAGCACTTTATCCTGAATCTGAGGAAAATAAGGTTTCCGCTCCTGAGATGACGTCAAGTGCTCATATGACAGGTAATGTAGATATGACAGATACAGAGCTTACATCTACTGATGGTAAGACAGTATCAGTTTCAATATATGATTCACTCGGATACAGCTATACAGTTAAGTTTAAGATGACTCAGGATGCCGGTCAGGCAGATAAGTCATTATATAATCTTGAAATTGATTCCATCAAGGATGCTAACAATGTTGATATACTTGGTGCAGACGATCCAAGTACTCCAAACGTAACAGAAGGAGGATATACCGCAACACTTGGAGGTGGTAATTCAATCCAGATTAAGTTTGATCCGGATTCAGGTTTGTTTGAGTATGCCGGAAGCGCAGGACAGAAAGAGTCTCTCCTCAGAATCACTCCTCAGGGAGCTGACAGAGGTGATGTATTTACTGCTAAGGTTAATGGTGAGGATGTTGAGGGTATAACCATTGATTTCTCAGCACTTACAATGTTTGAAGCAGGCGGAAAATCCTCAGCTAAGATGGTTAGAGCAGCTCAGGATACAACCGGAGGCGGTCGTGCAGCAGGTAAGCTTAATGACGTAAGTATAGATAATGCAGGTAAGATTTACGGTGTTTACAGCAACGGTGAAACTAAGCTTATGGGTCAGATAGCAGTTGCAAACTTTGATAACCCAATGGGTCTTGAAGCTATAGGTGACAGCCTTTACAAGACTACACAAAACTCAGGAGACTTTGATGGAATAGGTTCTGCGGTAGATGAAAACGGCGGAAAGATGACTCAGGGTGTATTGGAAATGTCAAACGTTGATTTGTCGGCAGAATTTACTGATATGATAACAACCCAGAGAGGTTTCCAGGCAAATTCAAGAATTATAACTACATCAGATTCATTACTTGAAGAATTGGTAAATCTTAAGAGATAATTATTAATAAAATCACGCCCTTTCGTGTAAGTTCAATTATTAAATTGACAAGTACGAAAGGGCGATATTTTTGTAGACATAAAATGTTTCTTGTGGTATAATACAAGCGTTGTATAGTGTCATAAACAAAATGTTGGGAGAGCAAAGCTTATGATAGAAGTGACAAGACTCAAGGGTGCAAAGATTATAATCAATGCTGAGTTGGTTGAAACGGTCGAAGAAACTCCTGACACGGTTATCACACTTACCAGCGGAAAAAAGTTTATTGTCAGTGAGACAAGTAAAGAAATTACTGATTTAGTTATAAATTATAAGAGAAAGATTCATACGCCTTTATAAAAGAGTATGATGTTTTGAGGTGACTTAAGTTGGATATAGCATCAATAATTGGTATAGGTGCAGCGCTTTTCCTTATGATCAATGGTATGGGCGGCGTTGGCGCACTTATGGAAACATTCATAGATATGCCTTCGGTATTTATAACCTTTGGTGGTGCTTTTGGTACAATTCTTGCTATGAATACCTTAAAAGGATTCCTTGCAGGATTAAAATCATATCTTTTGATTATTAAGACACCTAAGTCCAACGAGATAGATACTATAAAGTCCATAATTGATCTTTCCAATCTTGCCAGAAGAGAGGGCCTTCTTGCACTTGAGGAATCTGCAAATTCTCTTGATGATGAATTCATGAAAAAGGGAGTTATGCTGATAGTCGATGGTACCGATCCTGAACTTGTAAGAAGCATACTTGAGGCAGAACTTATAAATGTTGATACAAGACATCAGAGTAATATTGGATTTTGGAAAGATGTTGCATCTATGGGACCTGCATGGGGTATGATTGGTACACTTATAGGTCTTATCCTTATGCTTAAGGATTTGCCGGATCCTGATTCAATCGGTC
>JAFUEG010000250.1 GCA_017464045.1 Lachnospiraceae bacterium | reverse complement strand
CAGGCGTTCGTTGAAAAAAGAAGACATAATTTTGATAGGCTAAAAAATTTGCTTGAAGGGGTAAGCGATAAGCTTATACTCCCTGAACCGTGCGAAAATTCGGCGCCAAGTTGGTTTGGATTTTTGCTTACATGCAAGGAAGGTGTTGACCGCAAGAAAGTTGTGCCGTACATAGAGGGACATGGAGTACAGACAAGAATGCTTTTTGCAGGCAACTTGATTAAACATCCTTGCTTTGACCAAATGAGAGAGTCGGGTGAAGGATACAGGATAGTCGGAGAATTAACAAATACTGATAGAATAATGAATGATACATTTTGGGTGGGAGTATATCCCGGAATGACAGATGAAATGGTAGATTATATGGCGAAGGTTATTGCTGAAGCCGTATGTATATAGGAGTGAGTGATAAAACGATGATAAAAAAAGTGTTAGTGACAGGATCAGATGGATTTATAGGTAGCCATTTAGTAGAGGCATTAATAGATGCCGGTTATGAAGTTAAGGCATTTGTTTTATATAACTCATTTAATACTTGGGGATGGCTTGATACTTTTCCTAAAGAGAGAATGGATAAAATAGAAGTTTTTGCAGGAGATGTCAGAGATCCTAATGCTGTAAGGAAGGCGATGGAGGATGTTGATGCTGTTATGCATTTGGCTGCGCTTATCGCTATACCATATAGTTATTATGCTCCTGATGCTTATGTTGACACTAATATAAAGGGTACATTAAATGTGTTGCAAGCTGCTAAAACCTTAAATATAGAAAGGGTTCTTGTGACATCTACGTCCGAAGTTTATGGAACTGCTCAGTATGTTCCTATTGATGAGAAACATCCGTATCAGGGACAATCTCCTTATTCTGCTACAAAAATAGGTGCAGATAGATTGGCAGAATCTTTTTATAGGAGTTTTGATTTGCCGGTGACGATTGTCAGACCTTTTAATACTTTTGGACCAAGACAATCTGCCAGAGCTGTAATACCTACTATTATAACACAGTTGCTTTCAGGTAAAGAAGAAATCAAGCTTGGTTCATTAGAACCAACAAGGGATTTTAATTATGTTAAAGATACAGTTCAGGGATTTATCGAGATAATGAAATCTGATAAAACGGTTGGACAGGAAATAAATATAGCTACCCAGAAAGAAATATCTATAGGTGAGCTTGCAAATGAATTGATTAAACAGATAAATCCAAATGCTAAAATCATATGTGATGAACAAAGACTTAGGCCTGAGAAAAGTGAGGTTGAAAGATTACTTGGCAGTAATGAAAAAATACTAAGTTTGACAGATTGGAAACCTAAATATTCGTTTGAACAGGGAATAGCTGAGACTATAGAGTTTTTGAAGAATAATTTAGACAGATATAAGGTTGATTTATATAACGTGTAAATTCGGAGGGAATAAATATGATTCCGTTGTCAATTCCTAATTTTGAAGGGAATGAACAAAAGTATGTTTTGGATGCAGTAAGTCAAGGGTGGGTTTCAACCGGTGGCGCTTATGTAGATGAACTGGAAAAGAAAATTGCTGAATATGCAGGTGTTCCGATGAGTGTTGCATGTCAAAGCGGAACTGCAGCATTGCATATGTCCCTTATTGAATGTGGGGTGGTTCCGGGAGATATGGTTATTGTACCAACATTGACATTTATTGCAGCGGTTAATCCGGTTAAATATTTAAATGCGTACCCTGCATTTTTGGATTGTGATGACAGTTTATGTATTGATCCTTTAAAGCTAAAAAAATTCTGTGAAGAAGAATGTAAACTATCAGATGGAGATTTAAAACACATTAAGTCAGGCAGAACTATAAAGGCTATAGTAGTTGTGCATGTATTTGGCAATCTTGCGGATATGGAAGCAATTATGGATATAGCTGGTTCCTATAATCTGAAAGTTATAGAAGATGCTACAGAAGCATTAGGAACTGTATGTGAATATGGCAGATATAAAGGTAAAATGGCAGGTACTATAGGAGATTTTGGTGCGTACTCATTTAATGGCAATAAAATAATTACAACAGGTGGTGGCGGTGCGATAGTCAGTAATAATATAGAGTCACTAAAGCATTTGAAATATATGTCAACACAATGTAAAGATGACGAACATTTTTACATTCATAATGAAGTTGGTTTTAATTATCGAATGACAAATGTTCAGGCGGCCATTGGTGCAGCACAGATGAAAGAACTTGAAGAATTTATATCAAGGAAAAATAATAATTATGATAGATATGACGCAATATTATCAGGTTCACCACAAGGATGTCTACTAAAATTCAGAGAAAACACAAGATCCAATAAATGGTTTTATTCATTTGTAATTAACAAAGATGTATGTAAAAAAAATGTTAAAACATATATAAACGAATTACAAGAACATGGTGTCCAGACTCGTCCTATATGGGGACTTATAAATGAACAAAAACCATATGTAAATGATGTCGCTTTTAAAATAGAAAGAGCAAAGTACTATAGTGAGAGAGTAATAAATCTTCCTTGTAGTACGTATCTTAGGAAAGCAGAAATAGATCGTGTATGTGAGTGCCTGAAAGGATTGGGTTAAATTGAAAAAAATTTACTGACCGGTGGAAGTGGGTTTGTTGGAAAAAAAATCTTACCTATATTAAGAGAATGCTTTGACGTTGATACGCCAAATAGACATGAAT
>JAFUEG010000249.1 GCA_017464045.1 Lachnospiraceae bacterium | reverse complement strand
TCGGCATTCATAATCTTCTTTCCTTCAAAATACCTTTTCTTATCTATCACATTTCCATCATAATCGTATTCAAGCTCAAAGAATGTACGAAGCATGGAAAGAGCAAGGGTCTTACCGAAACGTCTCGGTCTGGTGAACAGTGTTACTACTCCGTCATTCTCTACAACGTCACGAATAAGCATAGTTTTATCAACGTAATACATATCATCATCTATGAATCTTTTGTAATCCTCATATCCTATGCCAATCTTTTTCACGATATACACCTCCTCATGAAAGCACTAAAATCATTATTAATGCTTTCCTAAACTCTAACACAAAAAGGCTGAAATTTCAATCAAAACAAAGGGCCATGCAACCATCAAAACAAGGACCATGCAACCATCTTTTAAGGTAGTTACACAGTCCTTTGATTTTTTATATTCTTTTTATTACAGATTAATTTTAATTATAATATCCGGATATTTATATGTCGATATAACATTATAATTCCCCAAAATATATAAATCAATGCATATTTGGGGGAATTATATCGGTTTTTTATACTTTTACAACTTTTATCCAAACAAAATGTCTGCTGTCCTTTCCAACTCTTTTCGTTCCTGCGTATCGTCGTATCCGCTCTCTTTATCATCGATACCCTTTACAACATCCAGAGAATAGTCATCTATAATCACATGAAATACTTTATTAAATCAAAAGGCTTACTGTCACTATGCTCGTCTATTATTTTTTTCATATCATTAAGTTTTTTATTAATTTGCGGAACCAATTCAGACGGATTATCCGTATAGTTTTCCAGTCGTCCCTCAAAATACTTATCACCATGGATTCCTAAAAACATTTTTTCCATATCTATGTCAAAGTAACCGTATGCAGCAAAAAGTCCTACCGCATCAGCTACAAGTTCATCACGTACTTCATCAATATCTCCAGGATACATACGCCTGCATATCACATGAGTAAGTTCATGAAAGCGACGTATTATATCGGATAAATCAAGCCATTTATCCTCGCTTATTCCAATAGACTCAGCACTTATATTACTATAAGGTCCACGAGACAAAACTACTAACATATCAAGATAATTCTCCTTGACCGAAGTAAATCTTTCAAACTCTTTACTCTGTTCTTCTTCATTGAATTTTGCAAGATGGGTATTGATACGATTCCAGTTAAATACTGTAAGCATAGCTGCCCCCTGACTTTTAGGTATCTTAACCTCAGGTCCCTTCTTTGCTGCCATTAATCCACGTAATAACATTTCAAAATCATGTCTGTTTCCAAGTGTTACAACCCTAACTTTTCCTACAGGTGTCTCAATTATCTCCATACTATCCGATAAATCACCTATAAAATGTGTCAGACTGTTTTTTTTAGGTTTTTCACCATTAAGTACAACCTTTTTATATGTTTCTTGTAAATCCTCATCAGGATTCAAATATACTAAAGGATAATCCTCTGCCAATCTTTGAAAAACATTAATTGTATCCATAAACGCCTCCATCTAAATAAACCGGCAAAGCAATGCCGGTTTTTCAATATCGTTATAATTCCTTTATAATAGTTAAAATGTTTTTTCCTTCCCTATAATCATAAGTCACCTCATCCATACTCTTTTTTACCATATATACACCAAGTCCTCCGATTGGTCGCTCCTCTACAGAAAGTGTCACATCAGGATCCGTTCTCTCAAGCGGATTATAGGGAATTCCTTCATCTATAAACGTGATTTCAACACGCTTAGTGCAATCATCAATATTTATTCTTACAGTAGCCATACCTCCATCATAATCATACGCATAGTTAGCAATATTTACAAATATCTCCTCTACGGCAACATCAATCTGAATCTGAGTTTTCATGGAACATCCTGCAGTTTCCAATACAGAATCTATAAATGATATTACCTCATCAAGCTTATCAACCTTTGCTTCAATTATAATTTCATTATTAGAATCAGCCATAATATCTCCTCCACATGCTTGATTATTATTTAGATGATAATAAAAAGCAAGTACATATAGCAACTGTAATTTAACACATATTATTCAATATTAAGAATATCTGAAAAACCTGTAACCTCAAAAATTTCTTTTACTTCGTCTGATGAACCCTTTACAACCATACTTCCCTGCTTATTCATAATCTTCTGTGAAGAAAGAAGCACTCTTAATCCGGCAGATGAAATATACTCTAATTTTTCGAAATTGTAAATAAGATTTTCAACCCCTTCGATACTTTCCTTTACAGATTTTTCAAGATCTGGAGCTGTAGTTGTATCAAGTCTCCCATCAAGTATAATCTCAAGTTCTTTACCGTTTTCTTTTTTTTCAATGTTTAACATAATAATCCTCCTTAATATAAATAGTTATTATAAAACATGTTTCATAAAAGAAACCAAGTTTATTCAATTAAATATTTTCTATATTATTTTTAATTCATTTAACCTTAATTATATTTAAATCCTAACATTGTAATATCATCAAACTGAGGTGCATCCATAACAAAATCATCTATTGCTTTCTTAACTTCCGGAAGAAGCTCCATCATCGACTTATCAGCATTAGCATTTAATACTTCAAGCATACGTTTAGTGTCAAAAAGCTTACCATTTGCATCAGTCGCTTCAGGAACGCCATCTGTATATACATATAAGCAGTCTCCGCTACTTAATTCAAATTCATGTTCTTTGAAGCGAATACCATCCATAGTTGCAACCGCCGGAGAATGCTTATATTTTACAAGCTGATATTCTCCATATTTTCGCTTTATAACAGGGTGTTCATGTCCTGCATTTGCAGCTACTCCCTTACCTGTAGATAAATCAAATATTGCCAACCATACCGTAACAAAAAGCTCCTCTGTATTACCCTCACACAGTTGTGCATTTACATCACTTAATATCTGAGCAGGAGTTCCTCCCATAAGAGTTCTGTTCTTTATTAGCGTCTTTGCTATCACCATAAATAGTGCTGCAGGAACTCCTTTTCCGGATACATCTGCCATTACCAGAGCAATATGAGACTCATCAACCATAAAGAAATCATAAAAATCTCCACCCACTTCTTTAGCAGGATTCATGGTGGCGTAGATATCAAATTCCTTCCTGTCAGGAAATGCCGGAAAAATTGAAGGAAGCATATCTGCCTGTATCTTTGTTGCAACAGAAAGCTCAGCTCCAATCCTCTCCTTTTCTGCTGTGACAGCCTTCAGATTTTCCATATACTCATCCAATTCAGAAATCATACGGATATAAGACCTTGCAAGATGTCCAACTTCCATTCTGTCTTCCGCATAAGTCTTACAGGCATTTATAAACTTCTGTGAGTCAAGCTTCTCCTCTTCAATTTTTACATAATCACCCGCATAATCTGCCAATTTCTGAATCGGAATCGTAATCTTCTTTTCTAAATATATAAGAAACATAATCTCAACAAATAAAAATACATTCATTACAATCGCCACATCCAAATATATGCGGTTCCAAAGATAAACTCTATCATCTGAAACCTTAACTGCTTCCAGCCATACACCCACTCCCGCCAGTGTGGCAGTAAGAATAGCAAGCAAAAGAAAAATAAGAATCAGCCTTTCATTCAGGGAAAAGCGACGTCCCTTTCTTATCCCGACTAAAATTAGCAACGGTATGCCTATCATAAATCCGAAATCGAGATTGTTCCAGAACATCATAAGAGTAGTCTGTGAAAGCACCTCTGCTATACCATAATAATCCATAACCATTCCCAGTAAAAATGTAATAACTGCCGAATCACACAATATAATCAGCAGATATTTTACAACATGAGCCGTCTTATCTAATTTAGGAAAAGTAATCTTTTCACCCTTTACTGCCGGGATATGATACCACATATAATAAGGAATTGCCCCCATTAAGAACTGGATAGGAAAGCTAATTAAGCACATGCTGAAAGAATAACCTGAAATCATATCCGCTACTAAATTAAAAACAGCACATCCCAATGCTCCCGGCAGTCCATACACCATTCCGAAAAAAGGTGGAAGAGCCGCAGCAGGACGAATCTCTGTAACGGACATCAGAGAAAAATAATAGCGAAACGGCATAGTAACTAAGAAAAAAGCAATGCCCGCAACCATAAAATGTATAATATTATTTCTAAATGTGTTTTTATTTTCGTGCATATTCTTCACTCTCCTGAATAATATGTATATACCGCGCTCTGTTTCTCCACCAATATTGAATTCTGATTTAGTTCCACAAGGACATCATCCATAATCATTTTTAACTGTTCATTCGTTACACCATAAAATGAATAAACCAGCGTATTTTCCTGTGTGAGAGTGTCTGTCTCATCTACCCAGCCACCCCTTGCATCAGAGGCTGTGTATCCATCCACATATCGGGCGCAAATGGCATTAACCTTATCCCTTGCCTCTTCTGTTGGTATCAACTGTGTATAAGTATCTTTATCATTCGTCCCAATATACAGGATATACTTATCTCCTGTTTCCATCTGCTGATCTAATACCGTTTCCTGTTTGGCGGTGTCCTGTGTACGAACATCCTGACCGGTCACAAGATACAATATAATACCAACAGATAAAATAAGATCTATAACGAGAAATATCAGTATTTTTCTGTTATTCATTAATCATTCCTTCTTTCTTCACAGGTAATATAAACATGCAAATCAGGCATACAACGGTAATGATTGACATTATACCCATAATGGGATTTGTTGATAAATGATATCCCATATAAACACCAATAAGATTTCCGGTCAACATAATCGTCAAGATAACAAGTACCGGTAATAACCATCGTCCCGCCTTAAGACTTAACGGATTTTTTGTTATTTTCGGCTCATGTATCTCAAGATGTATGCTGTCTGATGTGGCAAGAATAAACACAGGAAGTCCGAGTGCAACCGAAAATCCAAAATTATTTAGAAAAACATATTTATATATCGTATCTATCCATAACGAGAAAAACAATTCCAAACCAAAGCCTAATATCCACGCGCACACAAGTGCTCCCACATAAGCTGACCATATATAGATCAATATATTTTTGCATGTATGCACATTCGGTTTATCTTTAGAAACTGCATGCCATATCCTATATGGAATATATGCTGCCATAAAATTACCGACAACACCTAACAACGATGTCATATTCAATGTTCCAAAGCAGTCAGCAATCAGATTTCCCAACGCACAGCCAAGTGCACCAAACGGTCCGAACAGATAGCCTGAAACCATCGGGATTGCATTAGCAGGACGAACCTCTGTTAATCCCTCAATCAAGACCATTACTTTGAATGCTGCCCCAAGAATCGCAAATGGAACCATAGTCAAAAGAATCTGCTTTAATCTGATTCCTATTCTGCCTCTGTCCTTCTCAGTATAACCTGATAGTTCCCCTGTTCTTTCTTTTCTCTCTTTATTTTCTACTCCCTGAACTTTTTTCCGTTCTTCAATAATTTCCGTTGTTTCGTCTGTTTTTTCATTATTCTTTGGAGACAGAAAATCAGAGCCTGCAACTACAGCTCCCAAAGCAATCACTAAAGCACCAATCAAAGTTCTCAAGGAGAAAGATTCCGTTGCCCCCTGTGCATTCGGAATAATAAGTGCAAGTGTAAGTGTCACAACAGGCTCTGTGGAAGCAATTATTGTTACACTAATCGCATCTGCATACTTTTCTGCATACATCAACATGATATAAGCATAAGCTTTTGAGAAAAAAGCTAAAATAAAAATAGACGACAACATCCTTTTTGACCACTCAATATGAATAAATGTTGCCGGATCTTCTACGCACCATAGAACAAATCCGAACACTGCTGAAAAACAAATCTGCAACACACTTAATACCAGCGGATTTGATTTCTTGGTAAAATCAGCCGCCATAACTGTATATAATGACATAAGAAAGCAGGCTCCTAACATACAAAGCAAGCCTGTGATACTCCCCTCTGATATACTGATTCCATTTGATACAAGCAGTCCTGCCATAATCACAAAAATTCCAGCAACATTATTCCGTGTCGGGAACTTTTTAAGTATAAGCATGATTAAAGGTACAATAACTATATTCAGCGATGCCAAAAAGCTTGCTGTCGATGATGGGATATAGTTAAGTCCTGCTTTTTCTAAAAGCATATTACCCGCAATCAATGCAGCAAGAATAAGTGCTCTAAATAAAGTCTTTTTATCTATTCCCTTTATGGCGCGATGAAAGACCAATAACAAAATAAGCCCGGCAATTCCGGCAGTCATTGTCAGATAAGCAAAGGAAGAAAAATTCTCTGGAAGATCTTTGATAAAAATATATGATGATGCCCAACATAAAGTTATAGAAAACAATATGATATTACACTCTCTTCTAGTCATATATATTTCACTCCAATCTTGTAATCTTATCATGACAATTGATATCATCAATTTTCATACAATTCCCCTTAAACAACAATTGATTCTGATGAAGCGTTACATGATAATACCCTATAATATTTTTACTTTTTATTTATTTTAACGATCAAAATTCCATCCAAAAATGTCAGGAACATAACGAGTAACGCAAGCACTATATTATTATATTTTTTATCTCCTGTAGTCGGTGCTTTCCTATTGTCCTGCTCTGTTTCTACCTCTGTTTCTGTTGTTGGTGCTTCCGTTGTTGGTGCTTCCGTTGTCGGTTCTTCTGTTGTCGGTTCTTCCGTTGTCGGTTCTTCCGTTGTCGGTTCTTCCGTTGTCGGTTCAGGTATGTTCACCCACTCTGCTAAAATTAAAGTATCCTCATAAATAATTATGGTATCTCCAACTTCTCCCTCGCTCCATTTATCAAACTCTTTTCCTTCAGGAGCTTCGAATCTACATTCAGGAAGTGTAACAGAATCACCGACACAAACTGTTTCTCCTTCCATAAAACCAAATCCGCCATTTGCACCATATAAGAGGTCGCATTGTGGAACAGGATTAATAATTTGCATAGGACTTGAATAATCAGTTTCCGTTGTTCCCGAAATATGTTCTGCTATAAGATAAATCTTATACCCTTCCGGCAAATCAGAAGGAAGCTTAAATTCGCCAACGCCCTTAAAAACGCCTTCATATTCTGTCTGGTCATCAACGCTGTCCACCAAAGAACCATAAAATAGAATCTCCGCATCCTCATCTTGATAATCCTTATTAGTGATTATAACTGTCACCTGATTTACAGGATAATCGGCATTTGAATCAGTATATGCATATGGAATAGTAACATACCCACTTTTTGAAATAATTGCCCTTTCATTTTCCTGAACATTCACTGATTTTGCAGAGTCGACAACTGTAGCCTTCCACGTATTACCTACTGCCTCTGTCATCTTTCCGTTTTCTATAGAGACATCCTTTGAAAACGCTCCATCTGTTGCTTCCGAAAAGAAAAGAACCGAAGAAAGCTTTAGATTAATAGCAGGACAAAAGCCGATAATACCGGCATTTACATTTGCATTACATACAGCACCATCTTCTATGTGCATATTAAGATTAATGCCACCCGCTAACCATATTAAGTAATTAATATAATCTACATAAGCATTTAAAACACTTGCATTTGACACAACAAAGCCCGCAAATGCCTGTTTGCTCTCATTTGCAGAACGCACCCACCATAAGCCGTTTCCATCTCCGTTTCTTACATCCTTCTTACGGGAATTACGGTCTGCATAAAGATTAAAAACCTCACTTGCACTAATTATAAAAATATGTCCATTTGAAGAATAATCATGAAACCAGCCATTTGGATTTTCATAATCCTCATAACCCGTCTGTGATAGTAATGATGTATCCGCTATAGCTTCTGCTTCAATCGGAGAAAACCACCCTGAACCATTTACACTATCAATGTATCTTCTCTCCAGATATGTTTGCAAATCACAACCGTTCCATTCATTTGCTTTACCGCTTGTCTGTGATTATCGTGCAGATACAACACCGTTTAATGGAAAATATACATAATTTCCACTTTCTGTCTTAATCTTCCAGATCGTATCCGCATCCAAGAGCATACAATCACCATCCGTATACTGTGTAGCAGGACTATCCGGAAGTATTCTAAACAATATATTGCTACCATCGTACGCTCCGTAATAAAGCCTTGCTCCACCCATAACCCACGAAGCAGACGAATCATATATGTCATCCGCATGCAAAACTATACTATTGATATTAGAATCTTCACCTGATTCTTCACTCTCTGATGCTGCATATATTATAAAACTTGAATTATCCTCTATATGTAATATTCCTGTCATTGTCAGTATGAAAACCAAACAAAAAACAGAAATCTTTTTTTTCAAACTCATAATCAAATATACTTCCTAATAATATTTATCCAAGTAAATGTATTTTCTCAGAAACAGGGAAACACGATTTTTCGTGTTCCCCTAATAATATGTAAATCAAGCATAAAAACCACTTTATGATTAATAAGTTTACTAAAAGAGACTGGCCTTTACATTAACAGTTGTATCAATTTCTGTTTTAACATCAGTCTTATTACCCTTAACCTGATCACCACCGGATGTATTCTTGTCACCTTCAACAATATCACCGTCGGCCTTCTGCTTAATTGTGGTTGTTGACTCATCATAAATAGTCTGATTTCCCCCTGCAGAACTGCCTGAATTATTCACGTCATTCATACCACCTGCTACTGCATCTAATTCTGCATCATTTAATTTTACATCTGCCATAAGTTTATCCTCCTAATTATTATAGATTTTTTTATCAATTAATTATTACTGCAACTACTTATACTTTTAAGGTGTAATTAGAATATGCTTTTCTTAACATTAACTTCTGTCTTAATATCTGTCTTAACATCTTTCTTATTGCCGCCAACCTGATCACCTCCGGCTGTATTCTTGTCACCTTCAACAATATCACCGCCGGCCTTCTGCTTAATTGTGGTTGTTGACTCATCATAAATAGTCTGATTCCCGCCCGCAGTACTGCCTGAATTATTCACGTCATTCATACCACCTGCTACTGCATCTAATTCTGCATCATTTAATTTTACCTCTGCCATAATTTTTCCTCCTGTTTATACAATAATTATTATAACTAACTTCTCATCACCGTAGTTATTATGCTTTGATTTTATATATAAACCAATATCCGATTTTGGTATTATAATATCAGCTAATATCTTTAGGCTTTGATATCTGTCTTAATATCAGTCTTTACATCCGTCTTATTACCTTTAACCTGATCACCACCGGCTGTATTCTTACTGCCTCCGATTATATCACCGCCGGCCTCCTGTTTAATTGTGGTTGTTGACTCATCATAAATGATCTGATTGCCTCCTGCGGTACTGCCTGAATTATTAACATCTCCCATGCCACCTGCTACTGCATCTAATTCTTCATCATTTAATTTCTTTAAATCTGCCATGTTTTTTCTCCTTAAATATTTTTTAGCATTGGTCACCATCAGTAGTTGTCTTATTTCCGCCAATAATATCTCCATCAACTATCGTAATATTGTTGTTCGTGGAATTATCAACTATATTTTGATTGTTGCCCACATTATTACCTTGATTATTAACATTGCCCATACCACCTGCAACCATATCAAGTTCATCATCGTTTAGTTTTTTTTCATCCATATACTTTCCACCTCCCTCTAATGTGTTTTCATTCTACAAATATCTTTTTTGCATTTTTAAGCAAACGGATTTCGGGGACCATTTTTTCCGCCAACTATCTGTTCTTGTAAGCCAGACTCTTGGGCAGCAGTTCCATCAACAGTCAGAGGAGTTTTTGATGAAAGACTAGGATCATCCGGTCTACGCTCATTGCCACCAATATGACCTAATGAAAGACCACCTGCTACCATATCAAGCTCATCATCATTTAATTTCTTTTCTTCCATAACTTTTTTCTCCTTATTCTTTATATATTTTATATTTTTTTAATATCACTTATATAGTTCGGCAAGTGCCTCCTGACTTGCTCCCGGAAATACAAAGTAATAATTTGTCTCCGTATGATTGTCAATAATATTAACATCTCCATCTACATTATTATTTTCTACATTTACATCGCCTGTTCCACCGGCAACCTGAAAGAGGTCATCATCTGATAATTCATAATTTTTCGAACTATTCTCCAAATATTTTATGTACTCTTCTGCCGTAAAAGAAAAGCCAAGATCCTTTGC
>JAFUEG010000248.1 GCA_017464045.1 Lachnospiraceae bacterium | reverse complement strand
GTATAGTGCGAAGGCGGATCCGATAAATAATATAATAACCACTAAAGCATATTTGCCGGAAGGTGGATCGAATAATATTTATGGTTCAACAGACACATCAACCGGATGGCAGCCGGTTGATGATGGTAAAACCGTTGGAGCTGGTGGAAGAGACTTTGCATATATAATTGGTATAGAGAACCAAGCGTTTAATAGTATTCAATATCAAAAATCGACAGAATCAGAAGAAACATGGACTGATTTGGGAGAAAGCTTTTCGTATGGCACTTACCATTATTATGTAGTATCTGTTAATGCAGGTGATGCTTATTCATTAAAATTTAAGTATAAGGAAACGGAGACTAGCGAAGAAGTTACAACCGATGTCATATCTGCATTTACATGGACACAGACTACAAATGAAATAAGTGCAACCATCACTCGTGGTGAAAATGTAACTAATATTGCGAATGATGGACAATATTATTTAAAAAAGAATGATGTATTAACAGTAACAATAAAATCAACATCTGCTCCGGGAACATTAACAGCGTTTAATGTGTTTGGTGAAAATGTAGAATTGACGCAATATAGCACCGTTACCCCTGATCCACAGACTTTGATTTATACATACACATATACTAAGACTTTTGATTCTGATACAAATACTGAAATGACAACAGCTGGAGCAATTACAGCAACTATAAATGAAAGTCCTTTGAGCATCACAAATTGTAATTATGCCTATGACGCAACAACCCCTACCATATCAGCTAAGTTTAGTGATGGAACGGCGTATAACATTGATTATGATGAGACTAATACTGATAAGTGGTATGGCAGTTTAGTAGATCCGATAAATTCCGTACAGTTTACTGCATCTTCGGGTGGCGATGAGCATGAAACGGATTTATCTGCTGTTACTGTTGATGAAATAGGTCAAGTAATAGGGAATGTAAAATCATTTACATTTACAAGAGATTTAGATGAAGGTACAAATAATGGTATTGCTGTATCAGTATCAGATTTGTCGGGTAATACATCAGGAAACATAACCTATACATTTAAGATTGATAATACTGCACCAAAGGTAGATACATTAAAGGTTGGCGGTTATTCTGATAATGACAAATTTGTTGGATTGACCAATAATAATGTAGCTATTGAAGGAACAACTTCTGATTTATGTGCTAATAGTGCACAGGGTTCCGGTGTAGAAAAGGTAACTATAAATATATATAATTCTGATAATGATCTTGCTTGGAATAAGGAAATTGATGTACCGGAAGGTGGCACTTACTCCATAAACTTAACGGATTTTAATGACGTTAATCCTGAAGCTCTTGCAAATGGTACATATGATGGAAGCTACAGGGTTAGTGTTACAGCAACAGATAGAGTGGGACATGTTTCAACTGCAAAGGAATTGACCTTTACGTTAGATACAAAAAAGCCGTCTATAACATACACGCTTGAAAGACATGCAGCAGGTGCGGCAGATGATGAATGGGAAGTAGTTCCTGCAGCAGATGTTGATGCAGCATCTAACACTTATTTTGTAAATAATGTTACATATGATAAGTTAAGATATAAGATAGAAATCACAGAGACAAACCTTTTAGCTCCTGTGGTTTGTAAAAATGCAGATACCGGTGCAACGCTTGGCAATTTTGAGGTTGATACAACGGATCCAAGTATCTACTATTATGTAATACAAAGTAACGATCTTACAACTGCTGAGCCTTTAGCTTTAAAGGCTGTTGTGACAGATGAAGCAGATAATGTCAATTCTGATGATAATCAGATACTCCTGCCAAAACTTCAATTAGTTGATTCAGATATAAAGGTTGAACTTCTTGAGGTATGGTGTGATGGGGAAAAACTTGCCGATGCAACAAGTCTGGCAAATCTGACATCTGATTTTAATAAGGTATATACTATCAAGGTAAGAGCAAAGTCCGGTTTCAAGATGACGAATATGGAACTTAGAATCGGAGATGATACATACAGTGCTATTCCTTCAGGAAGTATAGGAGATATTATTGACACAACAGGAATCCATACAACAAATAATAATGAATTTGCTTTACCTGTTGTTACGGAAAATAAAAAGTTTGATGATTTAAATCTCTATGTTAAAAATTCAAATGGAGATTTTAAAGTAGTTTCTATAGGTGATTTGCTTTATGATAACACTGAACCATTGGTTATAAATAAGGATGCAGAAGTTGACTATAACAAATGGTATCAGGAGTACACATTTAATTATGAAATAAAATCCGGTGAAAGTGCAGTTGAATCAAATCTTAAGAGTGCCCAGTATTCTGTTGATGGTGAAGAAAATGCGCTGACTCCTTCAGGAACTTCCCAGACAGGAAGCATAGATGTACCGGAATCAAAGACTGTTGCAGGTACAAAAATTGTGTTTGCTGCTGAGGATAAAGCAACCAATAATATGCCTGGAGCCGGTGGTGTGTTTAATATAAAAATTGACAAAACCAATCCTACTGTTGCGGCACTAAAGATTAATGGTGAGGAAGTAACAGAAAGTGTCGTTTTGGCAGGCTCACCTTCTATAAGCACTACAGTTACAGATAATCTTACAATTGATAATTATGCAATAGTTATAAAGTATAATAACGAGGACGAGGTTTATTCGTTTGTTCCTGTTGTCCTTGATAATAAAGAGGTTACAGAAGAAAATGTAAGCTATGAGCTTGACAAAATACTAGGCAGTAAGGAACTTAAGGATGGTACATACACCATTGATATATCAGCAAGAGATATGTCGAGAAGACAATCCAATAATTCAACAACATCATTTATAGTAGATAATACAAAACCTGTACTTGGAAGCACTATTCTTAGTGGAACTTCAGGTAAAAATAATGGTTACTATAATACAGATGTTGAAGTAAGACTTACATGTTTTGATAATAACTTTGACTTAGGTGCTATGCAGGTTACTGATAATGGCACACCTATAACTGCTGATTGGAAGGTTGGCAATGATATGTTCTATGCTGACGTAAAGATAAGCAGCGAGGGACTTCATAATATTATGGTTGAAGGTAAGGATAAGGCTGGAAACCAGGGTGAGGCAAAGCAGATATCATTTATAATTGATAAGACAGCACCTACGGTTGCTCTGCTTGTAAATGGCGGACAGATTTACAATGAGAGCAGAGGTACGCTTAATCTTACAGGACCACTTACCCTTACAGCTTCTGTTTCGGATACTAATGAAGATGCAACAGATTTAAGAGTACAGGTTATAAAGACTGTACCCGATACTGCAACTACCACATCAGAGTTTATGCCTACAGGGGAAAGAACATTTACGTTTGCTGATGAGGCAGATTATGTAATAAATATATATGCAGTTGATAAGGCTAATAACCAGGGCACTACAAGAACTATAAGCTTCAGAGTTGATACAAATGCTCCTCAGATTAACATTACAGGAGCTAATGGCGAAACTGTAGCAAATGCGACATCTGTTTCATTCAATATAGTTGAAGCGTTTTGGTCAGATGCAAAAGGTACTGTAGAGATATACCGCAAGGCAGGAGATGGTTTTGAGGAAACTCTATATAAAACATTAACTATCACACCTACACAGAGAACATACTCATTGTCAGAATTGTTAAGTGAGTCAGGTGTTTACAGGTTTGAGTTTACGGCTGATGATCTTGTTGGTCATACAGCTACCACAAGTCAAACCATAACTATAGATAGAAATAAACCTGAGATAACTTTAACAGGAGTTAATAATTATGACTCGACGGACGGAGCTGTAACTTTATCTGCTGTTATAAGAGATGAGTTTTATACAAATAAACAGGTTTCGATAACCGGAACCAGAACTGATGCGGAAGGAAAGAAAACGGCTATAACATTTTCACCATTTGCAGCAGGTGCCAATCCGACAACTATAAATGATACATTTACAGAGGATGGTATCTATGATATAACCATATCTGCAACAGATATTGCAGGAAATGTTTCTTCTAACAGCGTTCATTTTACTATAGATACTTCTGACCCTGTCATAGGTGATTTGTCAATGTACGATAAGAAGACATTTAATGCCAAGACATTTGAGGATTTAGGTCTTGATATCGACCTTGATGAACTTGTATCAGACCTTACCGTATGTAATGTGCGTATGTACTTAAACGGTAGTGAGTATGATGGAATATCTGAGATAGAAGATGGTTCATATACACTTCTTATTACTGCAGAGGATGAGCTTGGGCACACAAGTGAAAAGAGTGCAACGTTTGTGCTTGACACAAAGGCTCCGATATTTATTGTAACAGGAGTTGAAGATGGTGAAATAAAAAATGATAATTACAATATAGAGGTTTCACTTCAGCTTGATGAGGATACACTTGATGAGGTAACTTTAAACGGAACCAATGTTACAGTTAAAAATAATGTTGCTACAATTGATGTAACTTCAAAGGGTGAATATGAACTTTATATGAAGGCTCATGATGAGGCTGGTAATGAAGAGGAAGATACCATATCATTCGTGTATGGCGAGGAATCTGTTGCAACTGTTGTAACAAATGCAGTTGAAAAAGCTGCAAGCCACTGGTGGTTATGGGCAGTAGTTGCAGCCGCAATTCTTGCAGCAGGTGGAGGAATATTCTTTGTACTTAAGAGAAGAAAAGAAGACTAATTGACAAAATGTGAATGATGGTACAAAACGATGAAAAGCAGCATTATGATTGTATGAATGTAGCTTTGACTTGAAACTTCCCGTTGATTTGTTAAGCGAGATTATATAATTTAATCGGAGAATTAAGATGTCTTAATTCTCCGATTATTGTATTACATAAATGAATTACATCAAAAAAGTTATTAGGAGAAGATTGGATGTTTGAAGCTGTAGTTTTTGATATGGACGGAGTAATCTTTGATACTGAAAAACTGTATAGGAGATTTTATATGGAAGAAGGAACTAAAAGAGGTGTTCCTTCAGATATCATGACCAAGGCCTGTGAGGCAGTTGCAGGTGGGACAAAGTTTGACAATAAACCGAGGTTTGAGGCGATTGTCGGGCGAGGTATAGAATATCTGGAATTTCGAGACAGAGTTATGGAAAACTTTGAAGCCCATGTTGTTGCGAATGGTGTTGAGTTTAAGGATGGAGCATTAGAAACTCTGGAGTATTTGAAAGAAAAAGGTATTAAAACTGCACTTGCTACCTCAACGCAGAGTGAGCGCGCAAAAAAATATCTAAATGCGAACGATATGAACAAATATTTTGATGTATTTATATATGGTGACATGGTGGAACACAGTAAGCCTGATCCTGACATTTATCTTAAGGCTTGTAAGGCATTGGACGTAAAACCGGAAAATGCAATAGCAGTCGAGGATTCCCTAAACGGCATAGTATATGCCGGACGAGCCGGTATGTATCCGGTTATGGTAATCGACCTTATAAAACCTAATGAAACTACAAAAAAATACACTAAACAAGTTTATGACAATATTAAAAATATATGTGACTTAATTTAAATTATAAAGTATTTAAAATAATTGAATTTAAAAAGGTTGCATACCGAATACTGTCCTAAAAGTTTATGGATATTCGAATATGATAAGTCCATAAGCAGGTACTTTGAAAACGCCGGTACTTAACGAGCTTGCGAGTTTAGTACCGCTGCGTTTGAGAGTAGCGAGAGCGTGCCTGCGATGGACTTAATCATATTCGAATATCCAAAAACAAAAAGTAGATTGTATTCGGCATGCAACCGAAAAAAGAAAGGAACTATTATGAATCTTTTGTTTGTAATTTTGAAAAAAGCAAATTTGGTCAACGAGCTTTGTAAGGAACTTGCTGAAAATGGTGTACATGGCGGAACCATACTTGATGGTGTCGGTATGGCAAGCATTATAGAGAAGATGGATGACCTTCCAATGTTTAGTATGCTAAAATCTATACTTGCGGATGATGATGAGCATGAGACTGTAAAGACTATGCTTTTTGTTATGGATGATGCAGAGATGGAAAAAGCTAAAGAAGTAATAAGAGATGTTGTTGGTCTTGATGAACCTAACACTGGTATTATGTTTGCTGTACCTGTATTATTTGTAGAGGGACTAGGTGCATAAAAATGGAACTGAATACTCTTACAAATATTGCGATAATGCTTTTTGCAGCACTTATCGCCGGAAAGATAGTTAAAAAATTAAAATTACCGAATGTAACCGGCTATCTGGTTATAGGACTTCTTATCGGTCCGAATTGTATTAAGCTTTTATCACAGGATTTTTTGGACAGTGTATCCATAATATCCGAGGTTGCGCTTGGTTTTATTGCGTTTTCCATAGGAGCGGAATTTAAGATAAAGTTTTTAAAGAAGATTGGTAAGGCACCGATAGTAATCGGAATAACCGAGGGACTTGGTGCGGTAATAGTTGTTGATACAATCATGCTTTTATGCGGTTTTGATGTAACATTTGCTCTTGCAATGGGAGCTATAGCTTCTGCTACAGCAGCTGCATCAACACTTATGATAGTTAAGCAATACAAGGCTAAGGGACCTGTTTCACAGACTCTTTTGCCGGTTGTAGCATTGGATGATGCTGTAGCACTTATGGCGTTTGGTATATCCATGGCAGTTGCAAATGTTATAAGAGCACATGGCAAGGTATCATTTGCAAGACTTATGCTTGAGCCGTGTATAGAACTTTTAGGCGGTATTGCCTTTGGTATAATACTCGGTATAATCATGGCATTTCTTGTTAAGCTTTATACCGGTCGTGGAAACAGACTCGCTGTAACAATTATGATGATATTTGTTTGCCTGGGTGTTTCGGATGAGGTTGGTTTTTCATCACTGCTTGCATGTATGATGCTTTCTGCTACATTTGTTAATCTATCGAAGTTTAGTGATAAAATTTATGAGCCGGTTGAGAGGATTACACCTCCTATATATATGATGTTTTTCATTATCTCGGGTGCATCTTTGGACGTAACTGTTATCACAACTGTAGGAGCTGTTGGATCGATTTATGTTGTAGGAAGAGTAATCGGAAAGTATCTTGGAGCGTCATTTGGCGCAAGGATTACCAAGGCTCCAAAGTCTGTGATTAAATGGCTTGGTCTGACACTCATACCACAGGAGGGCGTTGCGATTGGTCTTGCTTCATCAGCTGCTGCTACACTGCCTGATTATGGAGGCAAGATAAAAACTATAGTTTTGTGTGGTGTTGTTATATATGAACTTCTTGGTCCGGTGATAACAAAGATGGTTTTGAAGAAGGCTGGGGAGATAACAACGTCATAAATTGTCCGTAATCCGCATATATTTATTATTGTAGATTAATAAATAAACGGAGGTGGCTTTATTGACAGCGGCAGGCAGACTCATAAATGTTTTGAGGGCACTTATAATAGCTTATCTTGTTACCGGTGTACTTTTGCTTGGCATAGCTTTTTTTATGTATAAGCTTGGACTTGATGAGAGTAAGGTAAATGTTGCAATTACGCTTACATATATAATTTCGAGTGCCATAGGTGGTATAGTTATAGGAAAAAGAATGAAAGAAAAGAAGTATATCTGGGGCCTTTTACTTGGAGCACTTTATGTAGGTATTATACTTATTGCATCACTTCTTATTTCTCATGGTGACAATGTTATTGCAGCTAAGGGATTAAGTACTATAATTTTGTGCCTTTGCGGTGGTACTCTCGGAGGAATGATTAGTTAAAAAAATAGCTTTTCTTTATAAAAAAGTTGTGATATAATAATTTGCATGCACGAAAAGGGCGATTTATGCAAATATAAATCGATAGATAAAATCAGGAGGATGTAAGGATGAAGAGAATCAAGACTTTAACAGATAAGACTTTAAACAGCACTGTAGTTAAGGGCGGTTGTGGTGAGTGCCAGACTTCATGTCAGTCAGCTTGCAAGACTTCATGTACAGTTGGTAATCAGAGTTGTGAGAATAAATAATAGAAGATAATACATAATATCCTGGTGCAGATGAATTTGAATATTTAGAGTTATTTGAAGATTTATGCACTAATTAAAGGGGATTATCTTGGATAGTCCTCTTTAGTTGCGTTATTAAAAGAGCAAATATTTTAGGAGTACCACAGATGGTTTATCAATATATCAACAACGGATACTATATCGTTCTTGATGTATGCAGTGGCTCTGTTCATGTGGTGGACGAGCTTGTGTATGATATGATTGCCATGTATGAAGAAAAGGATAGAAAATCTATCGCTAAGGCAATCATTGAAAAGTACGGTGATAAATATTCGGAATATGACATCTATGAGGCATACTCTGATATAGAGGAGTTAAAAGAAAGCGGACAGCTTTTTACTGAGGATGTATATAAGGATGTCATAATTGATTTTAAAAAGAGAAAACAGTGGTCAAAGCCTTATGCCTTCACATAGCACATGATTGTAACCTTGCCTGTAAGTACTGCTTTGCGGATGAGGGAGAGTATCATGGTCAAAAACGTGAGCTTATGAGCCTTGATGTAGGTAAAAAGGCGATAGACTTTCTTATAGAAAATTCCGGCAACAGAGTAAATCTTGAAGTCGATTTCTTTGGCGGGGAACCGCTCATGAATTTTGATGTTGTTAAAAAGATTGTCGAATACGGTCGAAGTAAGGAAAAAGAGTTTAATAAGAACTTCCGGTTTACTCTTACGACAAACGGAGTTTTAATAGATGATGATGTAATCGAGTTTTGTAATAAGGAAATATCCAATGTTGTTTTAAGCTTGGACGGTCGTAAATGTATCAATGATCTTATGCGCCCTACCAGAAACGGAAAAGGAAGTTACGACATAATAGTTCCGAAGTTTAAGAAATTTGTCGAGAAACGCGGAGACAAGAGCTACTATGTAAGAGGCACATTTACAAGAAATAACACCGATTTCTTTAAGGATTTTGAAGAGATGGCAAACCTGGGATTTGATGAGATTTCCATAGAACCGGTTGTGGCAGCACCAACAGAGGATTATTCCATCAGAGAAGAAGATTTGCCTCAGATTTTTGAAGAATACGACAAGCTTGCTTTGGATATCATAGATAGATATAAGAAGAAAAAGCCTGTTACATTTTTCCATTATATGCTTGACCTGAATGGCGGACCTTGTGTTTATAAGAGACTTTCAGGCTGTGGCTCGGGAACTGAGTATCTGGCGGTTACACCGCAGGGTGAGCTATATCCGTGTCATCAGTTTGTAGGTATAGATGGTTTTAAGCTTGGAACCGTATTTGACGGAATAGATAATACTGAAGTCGTAAATGAATTCAAGCTATGCAATGTATATGCCAAAGATAATTGTAAGGACTGTTTTGCAAGATTTTATTGCAGCGGAGGATGCGCGGCAAACTCTTACCTTTATAGTGGCGGTATACTTGATACATATGACATCGGCTGTAAGATGCAGCGAAAGCGTGTCGAATGTGCAATTATGATAAAGGCTGCTTTAGCCGATTTAGAAGAGGAGTGTAAAAATGAAGAAAGCTAAGAAGGATGCTGTAATTAAGCTGCTTGTTTTCCTGCTTTTACTTGCAGGAGCAATATATATGGCGATTGCAGGTGTAGGAAAGGAAAAAACCGGTAAGGCTAAGGATATCCCTTTGGGTCTTGATCTTCAGGGGGGACTTAGTGTTACTTATCAGATAGTTGATGAGAAACCTACTGATGATGAGATTGATGCTACTATAGATAAGCTTCAACGAAGAGTTGATGAGTACAGCAGCGAGGGTGAGGTTTATAAGGAAGGTGATGACAGAATTACTGTTGAGATTCCTGTAGATACTTCAAAGTATGATGCTCATGATATACTTGATGAGCTCGGTCAGCCGGGACAGCTTTTGTTCCTTGATGAAGCAAACTATTCTTTATGGTCGCAGGGACTTGATTATGAGGCAGCACTCACAGGTTCCGATGTTAAGGAAGCAAATCCGGCTACTGATACCAATGATACAACGGGTATCAGAGAATATCTGGTTCAGCTTCAGTTCACTAATGAAGGCGCAGATAAATTTGCAGATATCACTTCCGTAAATGTTGGAAATATCATTTATATAATATATGATGGCGCTGTTGTAAGTGCACCGCGTGTAAAGACAGCTATAACCGGTGGAAACGCTGTTATAGATGGTATGTCTGATTATGATGAGGCAGAAAGACTTGCATCAACTATCAAGATTGGTGCGCTTCCTCTCGAACTTACACAGCTTCAGTATAATATCGTAGGTGCAAAGCTTGGTAGAGAAGCTATATCTACAAGCCTTATGGCTGGTGCGATAGGTTTTGGACTTGTATGTCTTCTTATGATAGTTCTTTACCTTGTGCCGGGATTCCTTGCTTCTGTTGCACTTGTTTCATATGTTGTTCTTATGCTTCTTGTCCTTAGTGTAAGAACAGTAACTCTTACTCTTCCGGGTATAGCAGGTATAATTCTTTCAATTGGTATGGCAGTTGATGCAAATGTCATTATATTTACGCGTATCAGAGAGGAAATAGCACAGGATAAGGGAGTAAGAAATGCTGTTGATG
>JAFUEG010000247.1 GCA_017464045.1 Lachnospiraceae bacterium | reverse complement strand
TGCACATTTTTATACGCAGTCCAATCATAATATCATGTCGGTGAGAGCCGTTCCTGTGGAACACTTTATCGCATACAAAGAAATAGTACTTCATATAATTTATTAATTAATATAAGGATTTATTTATGGATAATTATTTTAATCAAAGTGATGATAATTTAGGTAATAAAGGGAGCTTAAAGATACGGGTAACTACAGGTGAAAATCTTTTTCCGGTGGAAAATGCGAGAATTCAGATAGCTAATACAGGTGAACCAAATGATATATTATTTGAGATTTTTTCCAAAAATGACGGTACTACTGATGTGGTAGAACTTGATGCACCACCACTTTCTTATAGTCTGGCACCCTCAGATAATCAGCCTTATTCCGAGTATAATATAAAAGTAAGTCTGGAGGGATATGAGGAAAGAATAAGAACAGGAATTCAGATTCTTGCAGGTGAATACGGTATACAAAATGTAAGATTAAATAAATCCGATACTGACAACGAACCATACAACCCTACTGTTATAGCGGGTCACACACTGTGGGAGTATTATCCTCCTAAAATTGCAGAAGACGCAATTAAACCGGTAAATGAATCAGGGGAAATAGTTCTAAACCGTGTGGTTGTTCCTGAGACTATAATTGTTCATGATGGTGTTCCGACAGACAGCACCGCTACAAACTTCTATGTACCTTATGCTGATTATATTAAAAATGTTGCCTGCTGCGAAATTTATTCAACATGGCCTGCTGAAGCCATAAAAGCAAATGTACTTGCTATTATGTCATTTACACTGAATCGGGTGTATACAGAATGGTACAGAAATAAAGGCTATAACTTTACTATAACATCATCAACAGCCTATGATCATAAATGGACCTATGGCAAAACCATTTACGAAAATGTATCAAATATAGTGGACAATCTGATTGGAAGCTATCTTGCTCTCCCAAATGTAAGACAGCCCATACTTACCCAATACTGTGATGGTGAAAGAACTTTATGTCCAAACTGGCTCAGCCAATGGGGTTCTAAAGCCTTGGCAGATGACGGACTGAGTGCTATAGATATTTTAAGGTATTACTACAGTTCAAATATATTTATAAATACTGCTCCCCGTATAGCAGGGATTCCTTCATCATACCCGGGTTACGACCTCACGATTGGATCATCTGGACAGCCGGTAATAGCAGTACAGGAACAGCTCAACGAAATATCCAAAAATTATCCCGCCATACCAAAACTTAATGTCGATGGTATATTTGGCAGCAAGACTGCTGCTTCAGTAAAAGAGTTTCAAAAAACCTTTGATATGCCCGTTTCCGGCATAGTCGATTATCCAACCTGGTACAAAATTTCGAGCATATATGTTGCTGTCTCTAAAATTGCGGGATAGAAATCAAACTCCTATAAAAAATGTCACCGGAATATGAGCAAAATTCCGGTGACACATTTTAACTTTAGTTGTAATCTATATTTTCATATGCATTAATCTGCAAATACCAATTGTCCTTTATGTTGATAAATTCCATATATGTGCTTATCATGAAGCTTGAACCATTAACGTACTGGGAGCTGTCGCCTTCTACAGTAACCTTTAAATCAACCATCATACTATAGCCTTCTTTAATTCTTGCTGTCTTTCCTGTTTCAAGCTTTATGGACTCCTGAAGATTATCTATTTCAGCATCTGTCATTTCTGCGAGATCTCTTACAGTATAGCTGTTGATATGAAGAATGCCTAAGTTTTCAAGATACTCTTTTGCCTGTGAACCTGTCTTGTCAAGGTAAGGCGGCATAACTATTTCCATCTTTTCAACATCATCTTCATTTATCGTCTCAACAAAATAATCTAATGCCTGATTATAACTTTTTGCTTTGTCAGTCAACAAAACATTTGTTATAAGAAAATATATACCATATGCAACTGCTGCAAGTAATATAATTCTAATAATATATTTTCCAATTTTACTTTTTTTCTTAACGGAATAATCTCCTTCTATATCTGTTTTAGATAAAGATATAGGCATTGATCCTCCTATTGATGAATTACCATAGTAATCATCGTAAGTATCATCATTTTCACGCAAAATATCAGTCAGTCCCGATCCTGTACTCATAGACCTTCCCATAGGATTACCAGATTTCTTTTTTGTTCCAGAACCTGATTTAAGCGAAAAGCCACTGGTATCAGCTATTGGGCAGCCACATTCCGGACACTCTGTTACATGTTCTTCAACGTTTACGCCACACATTGGACACTTTTTCATAATTAAAATTCCCCCTTTTAATTATATAACCTCTATAAAATATTATTTAGTTATCATCATCGTCATCATCATTATCGAAACCTGAATCACCACTTATAAATTCTCTGCTACTTACTCTCTTCCTGTCTCTTTCTTCTTCCACATAGGTAGATATAAGTTCTTTGACCTCTTTTGGTTTTTTATTGTTTTTAATCTCAAAGGTTTTAAGTGTTCTGTCAGAAGAATGGCAGGTTATGGTTCCGAGATTAAACAATCTCTGCCAAAAGCTTCTTGCAACGGAAACATCGGTAATTCTGTAGAGTCTTACTTCAT
>JAFUEG010000246.1 GCA_017464045.1 Lachnospiraceae bacterium | reverse complement strand
GTGCTGTTATCATCTTTTTTCTTATCATTTGAAGGTGAAAACATATAGATAAGTAGAGAAATCAGAAGGATTCCAAGCACAACAAATATCGCTGTGTATATAAGCTCTTTTGACTTTAGAACAACTATTTTTGTTTTTGCTGACATTATAAAAACTCCCTGCATAAAGATTATTATAAATATATTCTCAGGCAGGGAGTTTTATAACTTATATATCAGTATTATTTTTTGAAATCGTTACCCGCATTCGTATAAGCATAGGTAAATTAAAAAATATATTTAAAGCTTTGAATATCCGAAGCTGTTTACAATAGCTGTAAGCGGATGTCCTGATTTACACATAGGACAGTCAACAGCCGGATAGGTAAGATAATTTGGTATATCGTCAGTTGTAAATATAGTATTGATATGCTGACCGTGAATTTCCTTGGCAGCAGAGAAAATAGCCGATACACCTGCGATTTTACCGCCGTAATATTCTATACATTCAAGTGCTGAGTTTATAGTTTTACCGGTTGTTGCGGTGGCTAAAAGCACAAGAATATTCTTGCCCTTTATAAACGGAAGATAATTATCTCTGAACATAAGCTGTCCGCTTGAAGTCTGTTCCGGTGTAAGAATATAAACCGTATTGTGCATATTGGCAGACATGATACCGGCACTTGTAAGCTCGTCTGCAAGATAAGCACCGATTATATCTGTTCCGTCAAGACATACTATAGCATCAATTATAGTAGAGGTAACATATTCCTGAACAAGAGCCTTTGCAACAGCCTTTGCTTCGTTTCTTCTGGTCTTAAGAGTAGTCATATCAATATAATAATTGATGTGTGAAGAGGATGTGGCAAAATGCCCGGGAGTAATGTTCAATGCTATAAGATTATTGAACTGTGAATATATCTTAAATTTATTTGGATTCTCCATAATATAACCTCCTTAAATATAATATATGGATTTATGATTAGTATTATAGCCTTATTTTTATTATTAGACAAGTAAAAAACAAATTTTATAGTCTTAGCATGCATGGATTGGCGCAGACTGCAAATTATGGTTTTATTTTTACTGTTTAAGCGTTTTTGCTTGCCTGATATATTAATTTATGATAAAATTACTTATAATTATGCGATTTTTTAGCATAAAGAAATGCTTTATCAGTAAACATAACTTATAGCTTAATCTGATGGGAGATTAAAGATGATTAATACGACAAAAAAACCGGGCATTTCAGATATAGAAATTGCAGAACGTATGGAAGCTTATCATTTACAGGGCTTTGACCGTATGCAGCTTGAAGAGATAGAGAACGGTCTTAAAAGCGGTGTAGATGTTGATATTTATGCTGATACAAAGTATATGTTTCCTCAAATGACAGAGATAAGAAAGGGACTTGAGCAGGGCATAGATATAGAGCCATACCTGAATGAAAAATATGACTGGTTTCAGATGAGAGAAATCAGAAGAGGAATAAAAGACGGTGTTGATGTGTCCATATATCTCGATGAGGATATGGATTATCTTGTTATGCGCGAAATAAGACTCGGACTTGAGGCGGGAATAAATCTTTATCCGTATTATGAAAAGAGAATTCCGAAGGCTGTTTTGTGTGAGATAAGGAAAGCCTTTTCAAATGGATTAAATATAGATATATATGTTGAGGACGGATATAAGGATGACCAGCTTGAACAGATAAGACATGGACTTAAAAATAATGTTGATATCACATGCTTTTTGGATCGCTCCTATTCCGGTAGCCAGATGTATGAGATAAGGCGCGGACTTGAGGAAAAACTTGATATATCCAAGTATTCTAAAAATACTTATAACTGGATGCAGATGCGTGAAATAAGACTTGGTTTAAAGGCCGGTGTGGATGTTTCAAAGTATGAGGACTTTCTTTATTCACCGGAGCAGATGCGTGAGATAAGACTCGGACTTGAGGAGGGAATTGACGTTTCGGATTATGCTTCGCTTATGTGGAGCGCAACCGATATGGCAAACCACAGAGCCAAGATAAAGGCGTTTGGTAAGGTTGAATCGGATTTATATAATCCGGATTCAGAGGTTTTGACCTATGATGATAAAGAATTCGGAGAGATAGCTTCTGCAGATGACGGAGTGGTATGGAACGCTGAAAATCAGAGGGTGACCATAGAGGTTAGCTATGATGCGATGACGGCATACGTTATTCTTCCTAAGCTTTCTGATACAGATACCGGCTTTACCGAAAATGAGATAACCTCTGCACTTAAGTTGAACGGTGTAAGGCAGGGTATAATTAAGAGTGCAATTTATGAAATAATTAAGGGTAATAAATCGGCAAATGAACAGATTCTCATAGCTGAGGGCAAGCTGCCTGTTGATGGACAGGATGGATTTTTTGAGTATTTCTTTAACAGAAATATTGACCGTACACCTGAGCTTAATGAGGATGGTTCGGTTAATTATTCCAATATAACTTTATTTGAACAGGTGGAAGAAGGTCAAAAGCTTGCAGTTTATCATCCTGCTGTAAGAGGTATATACGGCTATGATGTAACCGGAAAACTGATTCATCCTAAAAATGGACAGAATCTTCCGAGACTTACCGGAAAAAATATCACATTGCTTGATGATGAGGTTACGTATGTTGCTACTGTTAAGGGCTGCATAGAAGAGAAAAACGGTATTATTACGATCAATACTGTTTACGTTGTTAACGGTGACGTTTCCCTCTCAACCGGTAATATCAAATTTGACGGAGATGTTGAGGTCAGAGGTGATGTTCGTCAGAGAGCCATTATTGAGGCTACGGGTAATATAATTGTAAACGGAAGTGTTGAGGCTGCATATATAAAGGCAGGAAAGGATGTGCTTGTTAAGCAGGGTGTTCTTGGAAAAGGTGTCGGTATTATTGAAGCCGGAAATGATGTAAACGGCAAGTTCTTTGAAAATGTAAAGATATATGCTGAGCATGATGTAAAGAGCAATTACCTGTATAACTGCAATTGTGTTGCCATGCATAAGGTGATTATATCCGGAAGACGAGGCGCTATTGTTGGTGGACTTACATCTGCCATCTATGGAGTTGAGGCAGCAGAGCTTGGTAACAAGATGGGCGTAAGAACAGAATTTGAGGTTGGTGCAAATCAGTACTTTGTTAAGAAGTTAAGAGATTGGGATTCCAAGACAAAGGAGCTTTCCGTAAAGGTTACAATCTTCAAGGAAGAACTGAAAAAGCTTCAGGTTAAGGTAAAGCTTGATGTCTTGAAGGATACTCCGATTTATCAAAATGTTCAGACTGCTATGATGCAGCTTATGAATGAGATAGATGGGATAAAAGAAGAGAGAGATGCTTTTACCGGTGAGCTGGCTCAAAACAGTGCAGCCATAGGTGTAAGAGTATCGGGAAAGGCATATGCGGGCTGTCTCGTTAATATTAATAATGCAAAATATCTTCTTGACAAGGATGTTAATAAAGTATGGTTCAGAGAAAAGGAGCAGGCAATAGTTCAGCTTTTAAGTTAATAAATTTGGAGGATAACAATGGGAGAATCAAAAAGATTTATATTGCTTTCGACATGCAGCTTCAAGCTTTTAAGCGATGTCTCAAAAGCACTTAGTGATGAATATGAGATTGTAAAGGCTATAGACGGTGCACAGACTATCAGGGCAATTTCCGATAAAAGTATCAATCTTGCATGTGCTATTATAGATTTGAATCAGCCTAATATGAATGTTTTTCAGATACTCAGCCTTATGAAAAAAAGTTCGGTTATGAAGTACATTCCTGTTATTATTATGGCTGAAACTCTGGATGATGAAAATGCGGAAAAATGTCTTGAGGACGGCGCTGCAGATATTATTATGACACCGGTAGCTGCCGCAAAGATAAGATTTTCCGTAAGCAGATGTATTCAAAATAAAATGTATATAAAAGAGCTTGAGGAATAAGTTTCAAGTTCAACCAGAAAGGCAGGAACAGAATCAGTTAAAGATTCAGATGGTAATATGTCAGGCAGTGAAAGTATATTGGCAAAGCAGGAGGCAGTATCTGAGCTTGAACATGAATTTGCCAATATGCTCGGAACCCTTGCCGAATTTAGAAACTTCAGTAAAAATCATATAAAGAGAGTCAGAGAAATTACCAAATCATTATGTGAAACACTTGTAAGCTTTTTCCCTGACAGTAATCTCAAGAAAGAGGATATTGAGTACATTGCGGATGCTTCCTGTTATCATGATGTAGGTAAGCTGCTTATACCGGATGACATCATTTTAAAGCCTCTTAAGCTTACTCCGGCCGAATTTGACATGATAAAGTCACATACTACAAAGGGCTGTGAAATGCTTGATAATCTTAAGGAGTTCCAGTCTGAAAAAATGTTTCATTACAGCTGGGAGATATGCAGATATCACCATGAAAGATATGACGGAAAGGGATATCCGGAAAAGCTTCAGGGTGAAAATATTCCTCTTTCGGCACAGATTGTTTCTATAGCAGATGCGTTTGATGCGCTCATGACCAATACAACCTACAGAAAAGCTATAGAATTTGAAAAGGCATATTCGATGATAATGGACGGTGAATGTGGTATGTTTTCGCCACGTATCACCCAATGCTTTAAAATGAATAAGGATAAGATTGAAGAGATATCCAGAAAATATGCGGATCCGTATGCATAGTATTTAGTTTATTTGGAGAATATTTATGTCTTTACAAATGATACTTGGACCTTCGGGTTCGGGTAAATCTCATTATATATATAATAAAATAATAAAGGACGGTATAAAGAATCCTGATATCAATTATATTTTGCTGGTACCTGAGCAGTACTCTATGGCATTACAGCGCAAGCTTGTTATGCTGCATCCTGCAAAGGGAACCATGAATATAGATGTTATCGGCTTTAACCGTCTTTGTTTTCGTGTCTTTGATGAACTTAATATAAAACCTGAGAGAGTACTTGAGGATTTTGGTAAAAGTATGCTTATCCGTAAGGCTGCGGGAGAAAGAAAGGGCAAAATGTCAGTTTATTCCGGAAGTCTTGATAAATCAGGCTTTATAGATGAAGTTAAATCTCTTATGTCCGAGATGTACCAGTATGATATTTCCCGTGAAAAGCTGGATGGTGTAATTGAAAAATTAAAGGATAGTCCGGCTGATGTTCTTTTGTATAAAAAGCTTATGGATATGAAGGAGATATTCGGTGCATTTGATACTAAGCTTTCGGATAATTATATAGCTGCCGAAAAGCTTATTGAGATTCTTGCTGAAAATATTGAAAGATCAGCTCTGATAAAAAGAAGCATAATAGTTATGGATGGCTTTACGGGATTTACACCTATCCAGCTTGGACTTATAGAAAAGCTTATCAGGTATTCAAAAGAAGTTTATGGTGTATTTACCATAGATAAAATTTTTTATGATAAGAGGAATGTTAAAGAACATGAGCTTTTTTATCTGACTAAAAAAACTATTTCCGGATTAAAGGAACTTGCAATAAAAAATTCTGTTGATGTATCAGAGGATTACTTTGTCAACGGAGATACCTTTAACAGATGGAGTGACGGAAGTAAAAATATCTCATGGCTTGAAAAAAACATATTCAGATTTCCGTACAAAAAGTGCAGTGATAGTCAGGATGATATATCTATAACAGTATATGACACCCCACGTAAGGAGATTGAGGGTGTTGCTTACAGGATAGATAAATTGGTAAAAGAGGGAAATTACAGATATAAGGATATAGCGGTAATTAGCGGAAATCTTGAGGGTATCAGTTCCAAGACCAAACAGATTTTTGAAAGATACGATATACCTTATTTTCTGGATGCAAGCATACCTGTAAAAAATAATCCGTATATCAACTCTATAGAATATCTCTTAAGGATTGTTAAGGAAAACTTTTCTTACGACAGTGTGTTTGCTTTTTTAAAGGCAGGTATAATAAGAGAACTTGACGATGATGATATTGAGACGATTGAAAATTATGTATTAAAAAAGGGTATCCGCGGAAAATCAGCCTGGAGCAGGGAGTGGAATGAAGAGGTTGAAGAAATAAGAGGATATATTGCCGATATACTCATACCGTTTTACGATCTTTTACATAAAAGTGTAAATAGCATTAAAGCTTATACCAAAGCCATACGGGATTTTATGGAAGTACATGAATATGAAAAACGTATGGAGAATTATAAAAATTTATATGTCAAGGTTATTCAGGTTTTGGAAAAGATGGATGAAATCATGGGAGATGATAGTGTAGACATAGATGATTTTTCGGAGCTGTTGGCTCTCGGATTAAAGGATCTTACCCTTGGCGTGATTCCCAAAACTCTTGATATGACCATTATTGGAGATATAACAAGAACAAGGCTTGATGATATAAAGGTTTTATTTATAATTGGCATAAATGACGGAATTATCCCTAAAAAAAGCAACAATACGGGTATTATAAGTGACGGCGATAAAGAGAGGTTAAAAGAGCTTGGAATCGAGCTTGCGCCAACTGAAAAATTCAATTCATATATTGAGCAGTTTTATCTTTATATAAACATGACAAAGCCTAAAGATAAACTCATTCTTTCCTATACAAGTATGAATGATGAAAATGAACAGGTAAGACCGTCATATATTATTTCGAGAATCACCAATATATTTACCGGGATTTCCGTGGATAAGGATGATGAGTATAAGGTAGCGGGAAAAAAGACAGGTCTTGATACTCTTATAGAGGGAATGCAGCTTATAATGTCGGGTGATAATTCGAGACTTTCGGAAACCATGAGTCTATACAAGTTATACAGGGATATGCAGGCAGAGGATTTGACTTTGATAGAAAATGCCTTTTTATATAATAATATTCCGCAAAAATTATCAGACGATATGGCGGAGCTTATAAAGCTTAAGCTCATGTCACAATCGGTTTCAAGACTTGAAAAATATGCGTCATGCGCGTATTCATATTTTTTACAGTATATACTTGGTCTTTCTGAAAGAAAAATCAGACAGATTGATAACAGAGATATAGGAACTATACTTCATGGAGCCATGGAACGTATGTACAGACATGTGCATGACAACATGGATAATGACTGGTCAAAGATAGAAGATAACACCCGTGATGAGATGGTTGAGAGATTTGTCGAAGAGGCGTTTGATGAGGCATATGACAGCTATACGGTTAAAGAGGGAAGATTTGAGTATCTTCTTACGGTCTTAAAAAGGATAGGCAAAAGAACGGCTGCGGTTTTATCGGACATAACAGATAAGGATTTACTCCGACCGGAATATTTTGAGTATAAATTTACCAAAAAGCTGGATGTACCGGGGCAGAATTTTGATATGACGCTTAACGGTATAGTTGACAGGGGAGATGTGTATTATTCACCGGAGGATAAGTCCTTAAGATTAAGGATTATTGATTATAAATCAGGCAGTCATGATTTTAAGATAAGCAGACTTTATGAAGGGCTTTCGCTTCAGCTTTCCGTATATATGAATGTTATGCAGGAGCTTGTCGAAAATCAGTATAACAAGGATAAGGAAGAAACAGAGAAGCTAAAGATAACTCCGGAAGGTATGTATTATTATAAAATGACTGACCCTTATGTGGCTGCCGATGACGCCGATGCCGCGGATAAGGAAAGGGAAAAAACCTTAAAGCTTACCGGACTGTTAAATGATGATCCTCAAAAGTTTAAGGATATAAATGATTTTGCAATTTATAAAGCAAAGGGTATCGCAGGAAGTATTATAAAAGGTGAGATAGATAAAAATCCTATGACGGTGGAAGGAAAAAGCACCTGTGAATACTGCTTATACAAGGAAGTTTGCAGATTTGACAAAAAATACGGCGGCAATAAGGAGCGTCTTCCTAAGTATACCGAAAAGGATAAGGATATAGTATACGATAAGATTAAGGAAGTACTTGCCGAAACGAAGGATGGAAATTAAATGTGACAGTTTTGGCGGATATTTATGCAGATTTTGATTTTTATAATAGGTTGAAAGGACTTAACTATGGGCTGGACTAAAGAGCAGCAAAGTGCGATAGATAAAAGAAAATCGAATATTCTTGTATCGGCAGCAGCCGGCTCCGGAAAGACGGCTGTTCTTGTAGAACGCATAATTAATAAGATGACGGATAAGGATAATCCTAAGGATGTGGATGAGTTTCTTGTTGTTACCTTTACAAAGGCTGCTGCGGCCCAGATGCGCGAAAAGATAGCTTTACGTATCGAAAAGATGCTTTCCGAAGAACCTGATAATGAGCATCTTATGAGACAGGCAGTTCTTGTAAACAGAGCAGATATAACAACCATTGACAGCTTTTGTTTAAGGGTTGTAAAGGAAAATTTCGGACTTCTTTCGATAGATGCTAATTTTAATATTGGCGATACGGGTATGATGGCACTTATAAGAAATGATGTTCTTGATGCATTGTTTGACAGACTTTACGAAGAAAAAAATGCTGGTTTTTTCATGCTGCTTGATATATTTGGGGATGACAGAAACGATGATAATCTAAAAAATAATATTCTTAAAATATACAACCTTGCATCAAGCTATCCAAGACCGTATGCTTGGCTTGAAGAGGCTAAAGCTTTTCTTTCGGTTAGTAATGAAGAAGAGCTTATGAAGCTTAAATGGATAAAAGATTTTTTTGAGCTTATAAAGGCTTATGCAAAAAGTGCACTCTATTATGCAAATTGCGGCAGGGAAATATGTGAAACCGCCGGTGGTCCCGATAAAAATACAGAAGTCTCCGAAAGTGATATAGAAGCTATATCGAAGATAATAGAAGCAGAAAGCTATGATGCCATAAAAAATGCTGTAGATATAAAATGGGACAGATTAAAAACCTGCAAGGGTGATGCGTATGATGAGGAACTGGTTGAACGCTATAAGGGTGTTAGAGAGAGTTATAAAAAAATAATAACAAAGCTTAAGATATTTAAAGGGGACAGCAATAATCTTATCGATGAGATAAATAATATTGCTGTATATCTTGTGCCGCTTATTAATCTGGTTACAGAGTTTTCAAAGGAATATGAGCTTGAAAAGGGAAAAAGAAAGCTGGTTGAATTTTCCGATGTGGAGCATATGGCATATCAGCTTGTATGCGGCGGATACGATAAAGATGGCAAGCCTGTATCAACTGAACTCGCAAAAAGAATTTCGGAAAAATACGATGAGATATTTATAGATGAATATCAGGACAGTAACTATCTTCAGGAGGATATACTTTATTCTGTTTCCGGTATAGAACTCGGAAGAAATAATATGTTTATGGTTGGTGATGTTAAGCAGAGCATATATAAGTTCCGTATGGCAAGACCTGACCTTTTTATATCAAAATATAATACCTTTACGGATGAAGGACCTGAGGTTAAGATTGAACTTAAAAACAATTTCCGTTCCAGAGAAAATGTGCTTAATTCCATAAATTATTTTTGCAAAAAGCTTATGAGAGCGGATCTTGGCGGCATAGAATATGATGACAGTGTTGCACTTGTTCCCACAAAGGATTTTCCTGTTCCGGAGGAAGGCATAAAGGAAAGTGTAGGAGGAAGTACCGAGGTCATTCTGATAGATAATTTTGAAACTGATGAAAAACTTTCAAAGCTTGAGCTTGAAGCAGTTGCCATTGCAAACCGGATTAAGGAACTGGTTGGAGATGATAATCCTCAATACATATATGATGAAGAAAAGAATATATATAGAAAGGCATCCTACAGAGATATTGTTATACTCGCAAGGAGCTTAAAGGAATTTGGAGATTCGGTATATAATACATTAACCATGGCAGGTATTCCGGCATATCTCGAGGATACAGGCGGATATTTTGAAGCGGTAGAGATAAGGCTTATAATGTCACTTTTATCTATAGTTGATAACATCAGGCAGGATATACCGCTAGCTGCTGTTTTGCTTTCTCCTATGGCCGGGCTTAATGAAAATGAATTGTCCTTTATATGTGATTATGCTGAAAAAAATCTTAAGGAAAAGCATCTTTTATATGATAAGTGTATGTGTTATATGGAGGATAATGATGATTATATATCCGGTAAGCTTTCTGATATATTTGGTATAATAGATACCTTAAGAGATGATAATAAAACCATTTCAATAGCCTCGCTTATATGGGAGGCTCTTGAAATGACAGGATACTACAACTATGTATCGGCCATGCCTATGGGCATAAGAAGAAAAAATAACATTAATATGCTTCTTGAAAAAGCAGAAAAATTTGAAGACGGTTCATATAAAGGTCTTTTTAATTTTTTAAGATATATAGAAAAGCTTAAGCTCAATGAGGTGGATTTTGGAGAAGCAAAGTTATTTGGTGATGAAGAGGATGTTGTAAGAATCATTACAATGCACAAAAGTAAGGGCTTGGAATACCCTATAGTCTTTGTAAGCGGTATGGGCAAGCAGTTTAACAATGCCGATTCAAAGGAACAGCTCATAATACACAGCGATTATTATCTGGCATCGGATTATGTGGATATAAAGAACAGATTTAAGAAAAAAACATTTATAAAGGATGTATTTAAGCTCCTTATAAAAAAAGAAAATATGGCGGAAGAGTTAAGAGTGTTATATGTTGCTTTGACTCGTGCCAAGGAAAAGCTTATCATAACTGGCTGCGACAAGGATGTCGATAAAACCATGGCAAAGCTTATGACAGAGGAGACTTCGGGTGATGTAATTCCTTTTGATGTAAGATTGGGTGCACCGTGTTTCCTCACATGGATTATTTCCTGTATGAATGGATATAGAGGAATAGAGGATGGCTGCGATATCGAATTAAAGATATTGAGGGAAGAGGATATAAGCGGATATATTCAAAATGAAGAGGCGAAAAAAGTCTGGTCAGTTTATGATTTTTATGAAAGTGCGTTAGAAAAATATGATAAGGATTTGTATGAAAAATATAAAAATTCCTTTGAATTTGTATATCCTTTCATTGAATATACCAAGATAAAGAGCAAGATGTCCATATCGGAAATCAAAAAGATGAAGGCATATGACGGTGAGGGGTATGATGCAGCAGATAACCTGAAGGATGAACTTGATATTTATATAGATTCTGATGAGGCTTCGGAAAATGAACCTGATATTTATATGGATTCTGATGAAATAGCACCGGAAGACGCTGCGTCTGTAAAGCCTTTGGTGTCGGAAAAAGAAGCATCGGATAATGTTCGTGATATTACCTTGACCGGTGCCGAAAAAGGAACCGTAGTACATAAATTTATGGAGCTTCTTTGTTTTAAAGACTTTGATGGAATTGACGATAAAGAAATTATTTCAAAAATAAATAACGGCATTGATGCTTTAAAGAAAAATGGAATCTTTAATGAGGAAGAGGCTTCAGTTATAAATCCGTTTAAGATAAGAGCCATGCTTTTATCGGAGCTTGGGAAAAGAATGATAAGGGCAGACAGATGCGGCTTTCTTAAGAAAGAACAACAGTTTTCGGCAGGTCTTACAAAGGATATGATATTTGATATAGAAAATATCAACAGTAAAATGACAGATGCAGAATCAACGGAAGCCGGAGAGTGCATTCCGGAGGCTGCAAAGACTGTCAATGAAGAGGATATTATCATAGTCCAGGGTATAATAGATGCATTTTTCTATGAGGATGATAAAATTATACTTATGGATTATAAAACTGATTTTGCGGATGAAAATGAGCTTATTGGAAGATATAGGGCACAGCTAGATTATTATGCATATATTCTGGAAAGAATTACCGGTTTAAAGGTTGCTGAAAAAATAATATACTCGTTTCATCTTGAAAAAGAGATAAGTATAGTATAAATTTATATCGATTTGACATTTTTAATTATAATGATATTATGAGAGAAAATTTAGGAATTATATCGGGAGGTAAGCATGGCAAGAACAGATTTGGAAAAAGAGGGAATAACCCTGCTTGGAAATCAGAAGGTAAAATATCCGTCCGATTACTCGGCAGATATTCTTGAAACCTTTGTAAATAAGCATCAGGATAATGATTATTTTGTTAAGTTTAACTGTCCGGAATTTACATCGCTTTGCCCGATTACGGGACAGCCTGATTTTGCAACCATATACATTTCGTATGTACCGGATGAGCTTATGGTGGAAAGCAAATCCTTGAAGCTTTATCTTTTCAGCTTCAGAAATCATGGTGATTTTCATGAGGATTGTGTAAATATTATCATGAAGGATTTGATTAAGCTTATGTCACCTAAATATATAGAAGTTTGGGGCAAGTTTACTCCGAGAGGAGGCATATCTATCGACCCTTACTGCAATTACGGAAAACCGGGTACGAAGTGGGAGCAGGTTGCTTTTGACAGATTGACACATCATGATATGTATCCTGAAAAGGTGGATAACAGATGATAGCGGATTATGAGGCATGTGTAAAACATATAAACGATATACCGCTTTTTTCTCATGAAAAAAATCAGAGAAATAAATCCGGAAATGATAATCTCACACTTCTTATGGATGAGCTTGGGAACCCTCATAAAAAAATAAAAAGCATACATATAGCGGGAACAAACGGTAAGGGTTCTACAGCTAATTTTATAAAATGCATACTTAATGAAATGGGATATACAACAGGTCTGTTTACATCGCCGCATCTTGTGGATATAAGAGAAAGGATAGCAGTTGATGATATCATTTCAAAAGAGGATTTTGTTTATTCGTTTAATAAGGTTTCGGATGCGGAAAAGAAAATAGTTGAAAACGGCGGAATGCATATTTCATATTTTGAGTATCTGTTTGCTATGGCGGCGGTTTATTTTGATTTAAAAAAAACGGATTATGTTATATATGAAACAGGACTCGGAGGAAGACTTGATGCAACCAATCTACTGTCTCCTCAAGTAACAGTTATAACTTCTATCGGACTTGATCATATGAAATATCTTGGGGATTCCATAGAACTTATTGCTGCGGAGAAGGCGGGAATAATTAAAAAGGATACCCCTGTTATATATAATACCGGCAGCCGAGAGGCTGATGAGGTAATATCGAAAGTTGCCAAAAGACATAATGCCAAAGAAATTAATGTCGCAAAAACAGAATATATTATAAATGATGTATGCGATAAAACGATTGATTTTTCAGCATATAATAGTTATTATAGATATGACAATCTGGTTATAAGATCGTCGGCTCTGTATCAGGTTGATAATGCTTTATCGGCTATAGCCGCATGTAATGAGCTTTTTAAGAATGATGGTACTATTTCCTGCAAAATTATTAGGCAGGCAATGAAACGTTTTTTCTGGTCGGGAAGGATGGAAAAAATATATCCAAATGTTATAATAGATGGAGCTCATAATGATGATGCCATAGAACGTTTTGTTGAAACTGTAAATGGAGTATATGGCGACAAAGCAATAGAGATACTTTTTGCGGTTTGCGAAGATAAGGACTATAAGCCTATGATAAAACTTATCTGTGATGAACTAAGCTTAAAAAGAGTGTATGTGACCCCTTTGGAAACAAAGAGAACAGCAGATGTATCGGTTATAGCGGAATTGTTTAGAAATAATCTTAAGAATAACAAAAAAGATGCAGAGATTATCGAAGGAGACAGTATAGAAAAAACATTTAGGACTGCCATGCTGCATGTTTTAAATAGGGATGATACAATGCTTTTTTGCGTAGGCTCGCTTTACCTTGCGGGCAGCATAAAAGAGATTGCTATGGAGGCAAAGGATGATTAATTTTGAAGAAGAACTTAAGAGATTTCAGCCTATACCAGAGGTAAACCAGGCTGAGGATGCGATATACAGTAATGATTTAAAGGATATAAGTGACATAGTTTTTCAGGTTACTGAAGAGATGAAGACAGCAAGCGAGGATGCAGCAAACCGTATGGTCGGAAGAGTGAGGAGATAGTTATGGCAGCCAAAAAACCTGTGCTCTGTCCAAACTGCGGAGCGCATATAAAGAAAAATGGATATTGTTCATCTTGTCATATGCCGCTTCCTGTATTAAAAAAAGCATTTAATACCTCGGATTATTATTATAATATAGGATATGACAGAGCTGTTGCAAGAGACCTTTCAGGTGCTATAGACTCACTTAATATATCACTCAGGTACAATAAGAAAAATATAATGTCAAGAAATCTTCTTGGACTGGTTTATTATGAGATGGGTGAAATAGTTAATGCTTTGAGTCAGTGGGTAATGAGTGTAAACTACCAGTCATCGGGAAATCTTGCATCAAAATATTTAAAGGAGTTAAGACAGGATCCTACTCTTCTTGCAAGTGTTGATCAGATTGCCCAGAAATACAATCAGGCACTTGCTTATGCAAAAAGTGAAGATTTTGATCTTGCAATTATACAGCTTAAGAGTGTCCTTTCGGCTAATCCGCATTTTGTAAAGGGATATCTGCTTCTTGCACTTTTATACATAAATTCAGATAATTATGAAAGAGCCAGAACTACACTAAGAAGGGTTCTTAAAATTGACAAGGCTAACACTCTTGCAATACATTATCTTCATGAAATGGGAGATACGGATGAAAATATCATAGAAATGAGTAAGGAGTCTGTTGAAAACGACGGATTGCTTGAGGCTGATGAGGAGGCAATTACATTGAGTACAACCGGTGAAAAAAGCGGAAGTACCATAAAACTTTTCTTCAGTGATTTGATTGAAAGATACAAAGCTAAGGCCGTATCGCGTGGTGAATATGGAGAGATAAGCTTTGCAAAATATTCCGGAATATACGTACTTCTGGGCATGGTTTTGGGTGTATTTTTACTATACTTTTTGATTGTTCCGGCACAAAAAAGAAAGATAATTGATGAAAAGGATGAGCTTATAAAGGCTTATAGTGAAGAACTGGCAGATAAAAATGCGACAATCAACTCACTTACCAATGAAATAGCCAACTTAAATGTAAATCTTGAGGAGGCTTTGAATCCACAATCAGCAGGTGAAAATCCGTTACCGGATTATTCGGATATACAAAACGGCATGTCTGATGAGGATCTGCAAAATCTGATAAATAATGAATAATAATTGTTCATTTTAATAATTCACAAAAGAAAGCAAAGATTATTTGCTTTCTTTTTTTCAAAAATATAGGAGGATGTTATGAAAAAATTTGAATATTCAGACGGAACATTGATTTACTACCTTCCAAAAGAGTTAGATCATTATGCGGCAGAAAAAATCAAGTTGGGAAGTGAGAAGGTTTTTGATGAAAATGAAGTAAAGTATATCATTTTTGATTTTGATAAAACTTTGTTTATGGATAGCTCAGGTATAGGGCTTATAACCGGAAGATACAGAAGGGTTCATGATAAAGGAGGAAAGGCTTATATATTAAATGTAAATGATTCGATAGATAAGCTTTTAACTATGTCCGGAATCTATAGAATTATAGAAAAAAAAGATACCAAGGAGGATATTATAAAGGAGATGGTAGCAGGAGGTTATTATGAATAATACAAACGAAATGACAGTAAGCTTTAGCAGTAATGCTCAAAATGAAGGTTTTGCCAGAATGGTTGTCGCAGCATTTATCACAGGAACAAATCCTACACTTGAGGAGGTTTCAGATGTAAAAACCGCGGTATCGGAGGCAGTAACAAATTCAATCATTCATGGTTACAGAGATAAGGAAGGCAGTGTGATTATCCATGCAACAGTATCAGGAAGAAAAGTATTTATAGAGGTATCAGACCAAGGTAATGGAATCGCTGATATAAAGAAAGCCATGGAGCCAATGTACACAACCAGACCTGATGAAGAAAGATCCGGTATGGGCTTTTCTTTTATGGAAGCTTTTATGGATAAAATTGAGGTTACTTCGAAGCTTGGTGTCGGAACAACTGTAAAAATGTGGAAGGAGATAGGCATGACCCGCCGTCAGTTTGAATAAATGAATGAATTGGAAACTTTTAGACTTGCGAGAAAGGGAGATAAAGAAGCAAAGGAAAAGATAGTTTCCGATAATGCAGGACTGGTATGGAGTATAGCAAGAAGATTTTTCGGACGAGGTTATGATTTGGAGGATATATATCAGATAGGCTGCATAGGCTTACTTAAGGCTATCGAAAGATTTAGTGAGGAGTATGAGGTTAAGTTTTCAACCTATGCGGTTCCACTGATTGCGGGAGAGATAAAGAGATTTCTGCGGGATAATGGTATGATCAAGGTTTCCCGAATTCTAAAACAAAATGGATATAAGATAAGTCAGGCAAGGGAGGAACTCTCAATTAAGCTTGGGAGAGATCCAAGTATGGATGAAATATCAGCTGCAACAGGATTAACGGATGAAGAAATAGTTATGGCAACTGATGCTAATAAAGAAATTGAATCCATATATCAACCTGTATATGAGCATGATGGAAGTGAGATGTGTCTTGTGGACAAGCTGTCTGACGAAACGGAATCAGAAAAAACAGAGGAAACTCTATATAATAAGATGTTGATAGAACAGGCTATGAAACGTCTGGATGAAAAAGAACAAAAACTCATAAATCTAAGATATTTTCAGGATAAAACCCAAAGTGAAACTGCAAAGGAGTTAGGTATAAGCCAGGTTCAGGTGAGCAGGCTTGAAAAAAAACTTTTATTTATTATGCGCAATAGTATTGACAATAAATCGAACTTATAGTACAATAATCGACAAGTTAGTCTATTTTACGAAATAAAAATACAAAAAATAAAATTAAAATATAAAAAATATAATTATATTGCAATAGTTATAATAAAGGTATAGTAATCGAACTAATAGTACGAAAAACGAAATTGACGTATGAAAAGCGATTGAGGGTTAAGATGGGAACACGTAAGAAGGCAGCTCTGGAACAGTTTAACCGTGATAATATACTTGATGCGGCTAAGGAACTGTTTGAGCTAAAGGGTGTTGAAGCAACTACTATGGATGATATTGCCAGACATGCAGACTACAGCAAATCGACCATATATGTTTACTTCAAGAGCAAGGAAGACATATACAATTCAATAGTTGAAGATTATATGAGTATTCTTACGGGTGAAATTGAAACCTGTATCAGTGCAGAAACCGGTTTTGAGGATTCTTACTACAGACTATGTCAGTGCCTTGTTAATTTTGAAGAAAAATACCCTAAATATTATGCGAGTCTTATGGGCGAAGAAAACATGACAAATAGCAGAAAAAAGACTGATATTATTAACCAGGATGTGGGAAGAGAACTCAGGGAATTAATAAGCAGTCTGCTTGAAAAAGGCGTCAGGCATAATATCTTAAGAAAGGATATTGAACTTCAGCCTACGGTACTTTATGTATGGTCTGCCATAAGTGGAATTATACAGGTGGCTGATCGCAAAAAAGATATCTTAAAGAATAAAGTGAATATGGATAAGGACGAGTACCTAAAATATTCTTTCAGAACATTTTACGAATCGTTGGTAAGGAGGTAAGCATGAATTACGTTTTTTACGTAACAGATGAAATGGATGCTATACCTTTTTCAGGACGACTTCGAAAGATGGATGCCGGAAGGGAAGTAGCGGATCATATAAGAACGGATATGAAGAAGTGTACTGTTTTAAAGTATACGGAATATACAGGCGAGAGACTTGACGCTGATAGTGTTGGAATAGTATTTCCTGCTCACAGCTGGGGTATATCACTTGCTATATATTCATTTATGCAGAATCTAAGAGTCGAAAAGGATACATACCTTTACGCTGTATGTGTTGGGGAACATTTGGATTATGAGTCAACGACACATTTTAAAATAATTGAGCAATTTAGACGTGTGATAGAGAAGAAAGGACTAAACAGAAAGGCGGATATATTTGTAAGATGTAAGGGCATAAGGCGTGAGGTATCAAAAACAGATGAAAATATTTTTGATATAGGAAGTGAAAAAACTCCGGAAGAAAGGATAAGCATCATACTTGACGGACTTTTGTATCACAGCTTTGATGATTTAAAAAATAAGCCGCGTATAGAAAAACAGTATAATGAATTTGGTTTGAATTATGGGTATTCGTTTGAAAAAACAGGAAGAACGAAGGCAAAGCTTAATAATATCTATCTTGATGATTCAATGTTTGCCGGAGTAAGATTTTCCAAGGTTATCTAAGATTATTACTTTTTTTGTAAACCTCCTATAAAGGGTCGCTCTGTAATGATATGTGCAGGGCGGCTTTCCTTTTTTTAGATTTATGTTTTTCGTTATATTATCAAATGTATAGACGCATAAATTAATGTTAAAAATAGTGAATAGGATTTAAATCTTAAACTTCATTTAAAATAACAACAAAAACTTGTATTTGAAGGTTATGTTTGATATAATATTACAGCGAATGTTTTCTTGAAAAGAATACTAAATTTATATATATATTTAGGAGGCAGTAATGGGTTATTCAAAAGCGGAAACAATGAAAAAGCAGAAAAAGCTTGTTTCCAAGTCACAAAGATATAAGCGTAAGATATTGGTTAATATGCTTAAAATTGTGCTGCTTGTATTTCTTGCGGTTATTATAGCAGGAGCAGGTGCGGTGTTTGGTATGATGAAGGGTATTTTGGATAATGCTCCTGATATCAACCAGATAAGTATTATGCCTAAGGGATTTAAAACCTTTATATATGATGCCAACGGTAATCCTGAAACGGAAATTTCCACTATAGGTTCAGACCGTGTATATGTTTACTATGAGGATATTCCGCAGGATTTTATCAACGCATTTGTAGCAATTGAGGATGAACGTTACTGGACTCATAACGGTATAGATGTAAGAGGTATTGCCAGAGCTTTTGTTGAGGGTGCAAGATCCGGTAACTTTGACCAGGGTGCATCTACAATAACCCAGCAGCTTATAAAAAATGAGGTGTTTAATGTAGGTCTTGGTGAGACTACATTTATGGACAAGCTTGAAAGAAAGATACAGGAGCAGTATCTTGCCATGGAGCTTGAAAAGAAGTATTCAAAGGAGCAGATTATTGAGTGCTATCTTAACACCATTTATCTTGGACGTGGTGTAAATGGTATTCAGGCGGCTTCTACAAAATATTTTAATAAAGATATAGATGAACTAACCATTTCTGAAATGGCAACAATAGCAGGTATAACTCAGAATCCTACCAAGTATGATCCTACAAGATTCCCTGAGGAAAGTGCCAAGAGAAGAGAAAGAGTTCTTAATAAGATGCTTGAACTTGAGTATATAACCAAAGCACAGTATGATGAAGCGATGGCTGATGATGTATTTGGCAGAATTGCAGAAGTTCAGCAGATAAAAGAAGCAGAGGGAGCAGTTTATTCTTATTATACAGATAAAATTCTTGTTGATTTAAAGAATGATTTCATGGAGCTTTACGGATGTACTGAGCAGGAGGCTTCACAACTTATATTTACCGGCGGATATTCGGTTTATTCCGTTCAGGATAAGGATATCCAGAGAATTTGTGACGATGTAATTAATGATACAAGCTACTATGGTAACGGAACCAGAGTAGGACTTGATTATAACCTTACAATCCTTGATGCTGACGGAGAAACGGTTCATAACTATTCTATCGGACATCTGCTTAAGTATTTCAGGGATAAGACAGGCGATTCAAAATATAATAATATATTTAATGATGAAGCCTCAGCGAGGGCAGCGGCAGATGAATTTAAAGAAGCCATGCTCATTAGAACCGGAGGTACGTATAGTGGAGAGAGCTTTACAGTTTCCCCACAGCCACAGTTCTCGTTTACAATTATGGATCAGCATACAGGATATGTTAAAGCCATAGTCGGAGGTCGAGGAGATAAGACAACTAACCGAAGCTTGGACAGAGCGACTGATTCTCCAAGACAACCGGGTTCTACATTTAAGATACTTGCTGCATATCTTCCTCTTATAGATGCATGTGGTGGAGGACTCGCTATGCCATTTACGGATGAACCTCTTAAGTATGCCAATGGCGTAATGGTTCACAACTGGTGGGGTAATTCCTACAGAGGTCCTGTTACTGTCAGAAAAGCTATTCAGGACTCCATGAATGTTATCGCAGTAAAAGCTATAACTGTTGCGACGCCTGAACTTGCATATCAATATCTGTGTGATGTTGGTCTTACTACAATAGTTGATTATGATGTTGATTCTGACGGAAACATCATATCTGATATAAATCAGGCTACAGCACTTGGTGGTCTTACAAAGGGTGTTACCACTTATGAGATGACGGCCGCATATGGTTCTATTGCAAATAACGGAATGTATGTAAAACCTGTTGTTTATTCAAAGGTAGTTGATCATGATGGTAATGTAGTTATTGACAATACAACGCCTACAACCAGAAGAGTTATGAAAGAAACTACCGCATGGCAGTTGATAGATGCGATGAAATCTGTTCTTAACGGAGGTACCGGTGGTTCTGCAAGAATGACTACAGGTATTAAATGTGCAGGTAAAACAGGTACAACTTCAAATACGTATGACCTTTGGTTCTGCGGCATGACACCATATTATACAGCATCCATTTGGATGGGATTTGATTCAAACATAAACATGGGTGGGTATAATCAGAGTCTTCACTGTAGAATGTGGAGAGATATTATGGATCAGATAGCTACTATGGAAGGTCAGGATCCTTCCGTGGATTTCGTAAAACCGGATGGAATTACAACTGTAACCTTATGTCAGATTACAGGTAAGCTTCCTGGAGCGGGATGTCCGACATTTACTGACTATTATGCAGCGGCAGATGTACCGGGACAAAGATGTGCGGGACATGCGACATATACATTTTGCCGTGAATCAAAATGTATAGCTACATCACAGTGCCCTGATACGGTGACATTCACAGTTGAAATTGACGAGGAAACAGGTCAGACCAAGCTCGTAAGTACAACAGGTGGTGAAAGTACAGATGGATATGCGATAACCGAAGAAATCTGTCCTTTACATCCGGAAGTGTCTGAGGAGTTGACCATAAATTCAGCGGCAGGAGAAGGAGGAACCATATCTTCTTCGGTAACGGTAGCAAGAGGTTCGACAGTTACATTCTATATTACACCTAACGAAGGATATTCAGTCCTTGATGTAACGGTTAACGGACAAAGTGTTGGTCAGGTTACAAGCTATACATTTGAAGATGTTCAGGATAATGCTAATATTAGTGCAGCATTTATACCTACGGGAGCGTCACTTTCACCTGCGCCTCCGACTGAAGCACCGACTGAGGCACCGACTGAGGCACCGACCGAAGCACCGAACGAAGCACCGGCACCGGTTGAAGTACCGCAATGATAATAGATATAAAGCAGTTAACGAATTAATATATTATAAGAGAAAAACATCAGGAGGGTTATTGTATGAAAAAAGTAGCTTACATTGCATCAGAGTGTGTACCATTTGTTAAGACCGGAGGATTAGCGGATGTTGTAGGTACACTGCCAAGGATATTTGATAAAAAGGAATATGACGTTCGTGTCATAATGCCTAATTATATGTGCCTTCCGGCTAAATATAAGAGTAAAATGAGATATATTACTCATTTCCATATGGATATAGGGTGGAAACAGCAGTATGTAGGTATTATGTATCTTGAGTATGAAGGTGTACCTGTATATTTCATTGATAACGAATACTATTTCAATGGCTTTAATATCTATGGAGATGTAAAGTGGGATATTGAAAAATTCTGCTACTTCAGCAAAGCTGCACTTGCTATTCTGCCAAGTATAGGTTTTCAGCCTGATATAGTTCACTGTCATGACTGGCAGGCCGGACTTGTACCTGTCTATTTGAAGACATTGTTTGCAAGCAATCCGTTTTACTCCGGCATTAAGTCTATTATGACAATACATAACCTTCAGTTTCAAGGTAAGTGGGATATAAGAACAATTCAGGAGTATTCAGGACTTCCGGAGTATGTATTTACACCGGATAAGCTTGAACTTAATAAGGATGCAAGTATGCTTAAGGGTGGACTTGTATATGCTGATAAAATTACGACGGTTTCCAATACATATGCCCAGGAGATACAGACACCTCAATACGGTGAAGGATTAGAGGGTCTCTTATCAGCAAGAAGAGAGTCACTTTGGGGTATTGTAAATGGTATCGATTATGATGATTACAATCCTGCAACAGATAAGAAGATTTTCAAAAATTACACAGTGAAAAACTTCAGAAAAAATAAAGTTGTTAATAAGAGAGAACTTCAGAAAAAACTTGGACTTCCTGTTGATGATAATGTATATATGATAGGAATTATATCAAGACTTACGGATCAGAAGGGCCTTGATCTTGTTGACAGAGCAATGAACGATATCTGTACTGACGGAACACAGTTTGTAGTGCTTGGTACCGGAGACAGAAGATATGAGGAAATGTTTAAGTACTATCAGGGCTTCCATCCTGCTAAGGTATCAGCAAATATTTTCTACTCAGATGATTTATCACATGAGATATATGCAGCTTGTGATGCTATGCTTGTACCATCAAGATTTGAGCCTTGCGGACTTACACAGCTTATGGCTTTAAGATATGGTACACTTCCTATTGTTCGAGAGACAGGTGGACTTAAGGATACGGTTCAGCCGTATAATGAATTTGATGGAACAGGAACAGGTTTCTCGTTTGCAAATTATGATGCGTTTGAGCTGCTTAATACGATTAATTATTCTAAGAAGGTGTTCTTTGATGATAAGGATGCATGGGCGAATATGCAGGAAAGGGCCATGCAGCAAAACTACAGTTGGACAAATTCCGCTGAAATTTATCAAAGACTTTATGAGCAGATATAATTTAATGCTAAAAAAATAATTAAGTTATAATTATAGGGGGATTTAAAAATCCTCCTATAATGGTTTAGTGAGGTTGTTTGTCATGGCTATGGATGGCATTGCTATAGCAGGAATAGTATTTGAATTAAATAATAGAATTCTTGGTGGAAGGATTTATAAGATTTATCAGCCGGAAGAGGATGAAATTTGTCTTGTAATTAAAAATAAGACTAATGAGGGTAATACTTCAGACAGGTTAGTTATATCTGCCAATGCAGGACTTCCGATGGTTTATCTTTCTGATAAGAATAAAGATAATCCTTCGGTTGCACCTAATTTTTGTATGCTTTTGAGAAAACATATAGGCAATGGCAGAGTTAAGGACATAAGGCAGCCTGATTTTGAAAGGATTATAGAGTTTGATATAGAACATCTGGATGAAATGGGGGATTTGTGTACTAAAAAACTCATTGTGGAGATAATGGGTAAGCACAGCAATATTATTTTTACTGATAATGAAGGCATGATTATAGACAGTATAAAGCATATATCACATGCTGTGAGTTCTGTAAGAGAGGTTCTTCCGGGCAGATTATATGAGTATCCGCCTGATAAGGAAAAAATCAATCCCAAGAATCCGGATATAAACTATTTTATTAATCATGTAATGGTAAAACCTGATACCGTTGCAAAGGCAATTTATACATCTTATAAGGGTATTTCTCCGGCTATTGCCAATGAGATTTTATATAGGGCGAAAATAGATAAGGATAATACCGATGCACTTACGCTTGCTGAAAAAGATCGTGTTTTTGATGCCTTTCTAAAGCTTATGAATGATGTAAATGAAGGAAAATATGAACCTTGCATAGCTTATGAAGGATATGAGCCAAAGGAGTTTTCATCAGTGAAACTTACTTCCTATGGTGAGGTTTTTTTGGATGATAAAATACCGGCAAGAGATGTGACCGGTGTAAAACTTTATAAAAGTATATCATGTGTTATACAGGATTATTATAGTAAAAAAAATGTTGTTTCAAGGATTAAGCAGCATTCAACAGATCTTAGAAAGATAGTAAGTAATGCTGTGGAAAGAACTTCAAAAAAATATGATTTGCAGCTTGCACAGCTGAAAAGTACGGAAAAAAGAGATAAATATAAGGTTTATGGCGAACTTTTAACGACTTATGGTTATACTGCAAAACCTCAGGATAAGGAACTTACATGCGACAACTATTATACGGGTGAAAAGATAACTATACCACTCAAGCCGGATAAAAGTGCTATGGAAAATGCAAAGGAATATTTTGAAAGATATAATAAACTTAAAAGAACATATGAAGCGCTCACATCACTTACAGAAGAAACAAAAGATGAGCTTACATATCTTTTGTCAGTAAAAAATTCCCTTGAGATTGCTGATTCGGAAGGGGATTTAAAGCAGATAAAAGAGGAACTTATTGAAAGTGGATATATTAGAGGAAGAATTGGCAAAAAAGGTGAAAAATACCAATCAAAAAGCAGACCGCTTCATTATATTTCATCAGATGGTTTTGATATATATGTCGGAAAGAATAATTATCAAAATGAAGAACTTTCGTTTAAAATAGCCGAGTCAAATGATATGTGGTTTCATGCGAAAAATATATCAGGTTCACATGTCATAGTTAAGACTAATGGAACAAAAGAGCTTCCTGACTCTACCTATGAAGAAGCTGCAAGGCTTGCGGCATTTTATTCTTCAGGAAGAGATAACGGTAAGGTTGATGTGGATTATACAGAAAGAAAAAATCTCAAGAAACCACCTAAGTCAAAGCCGGGGTATGTTATATACCATGCTAATTATTCCATGACCATTAATCCGGATATACATGGTATTAGAGAAAATAAAGAATAATTCGTTGCTTTTTTTTCTGCAATATACTATAATATATTGGGTTTGAACGACGTTATGATTTTACGTAGGGAAGGTATAACAAGTTGATAAAAAGTATGACAGGCTTCGGAAGAAGCGAGATAATAAACGAAGATAGAAAGATTATCGTTGAGATAAAGGCGGTAAATCACAGATATTGCGATATGAATATAAAGCTTCCAAAAAGATTTAATCATTTTGAAGCTGATATAAGAAATCTTCTAAAAGAAAAGATTCAGCGTGGAAAGGTTGATATATTTATAACATATGAGGATTATACAAAAGCCAATGTCTGCGTAAAATATAATAAGGAGATTGCGGCAGAGTACATAGGATATTTGCGTCAGATGGCAGAGGATTTTGATATCGCTGCCGATATAAAGACTTCAAATATCGGACGTTTTCCTGAGATTTTTACGCTTGAGGAGCAGTCAACGGATGATGAAATGATATGGGAATATCTGAAAAATTCCATTGATGAAGCTTGCGATAAATTTGTTGAAGCAAGGATTAAAGAAGGAGAAAATCTAAAAACCGATTTAATTGCAAAGCTTGATAATATGCTTGAAATAGTTGGTTTTATTGAAGAAAAATCCCCGCTTCTTATAGCTGATTACAAGAAAAAACTCATGGATAAGATAGATGAGTTAAATGCTAATGCACAGATAGATGACCAAAGGATTGCACTTGAGGTAACCCTTTACGCCGATAAGATATGTGTTGATGAAGAAATTGTCAGATTAAAGAGTCATATAGAGAGTACAAAAAATATTTTGCTCGAGGGCGGTGCGGTAGGAAGAAAACTTGATTTTATCGCTCAGGAAATGAATAGGGAGGCCAACACTATCTTAAGTAAATCTAATTCTTTACAAATATCAGACAGAGGAATAGAACTAAAAACCGAGATAGAAAAGGTTAGAGAGCAGATACAAAATATAGAATAATACAAAGAATTAAAATATTGTACAGTAACAAAATATATTGAAATGCAGGTGATAATATGAATAAAGAAGGCTTTTTGATAGTTATTTCAGGTTTTTCCGGAGCAGGAAAAGGAACAGTTGTTAAACGTCTTGTGGAAGATTATGGTTACAGCCTGTCTATATCAGCAACCACGAGGGCTCCGAGAGAAGGCGAGGAAAATGGCAGAGAGTATTATTTTAAAACTGTTGCCGAATTTCAAAATCTTATAGATTACAATGGATTTATAGAATGGGCACAGTATGTTGACAATTATTATGGAACACCTAGAAAATTTGTAGAGCAGGAAATGAAGGAGGGCAGGGATGTAATTCTTGAGATAGAGGTTCAGGGTGCTATGAATGTTAAAAAGCAGTATCCGAATGCCTTGCTTATCTTTGTAACGGCACCTGATGCAAACAGTCTAAAGGAAAGACTTGCAGGCAGAGGCACAGAAAGTGAAGAAGTGATTAATAAACGATTAAAAAGAGCTGCACAGGAGTCTGATGATATAGATTCCTATGATTACATTGTCATAAATGACGAAGTAGAAGAGTGCGTTAAGACAATTCATTCTATAATTGTGAGCAATAAATGTTTACGTAATAACAATTTAGAATTTATTGATACAATAAAGGAAGAGCTTAAGGCTTTATAGGAAGGAGAAAAGATATGTTACATCCATCATACACAGATTTAATGGCAGTGGTTAACAGTGACGTTGAGGAGGGCGAGCATCCTGTAGTTCAGAGCCGTTATTCAATCGTTATG
>JAFUEG010000245.1 GCA_017464045.1 Lachnospiraceae bacterium | reverse complement strand
TAACAGTTTCGTTTGAGGAGCTTGATGCTAAAATTGGTGAGATGCTTGAAGCAATGCAAAAGGATATGTTTGAGCGTGCAAAAGCACACAGGGATTCACATACCTATACTGCTACAAGCTGGGAGGAGTTCACAGATACACTTGAGCATAAGCCGGGCTTTATCAAGGCTATGTGGTGTGGAGATGAAGCCTGCGAAACAGCTATTAAGGATGAGACAGGTGCCACCACAAGATGTATGCCGTTTGAACAGGAGACTCTCTCTGATGTATGTGTACATTGTGGCAAGCCTGCTAAGAAGATGGTATACTTCGGAAGAGCATACTAAGGGTAATCTCGTAGAATCCACTTTGATATAAATAAGCAGCTATGTAACGTGACATCAATTTGCTAAATTAGCGCACTCAGATTCTTGTTATTTGCACGAAACCGAAAACTCGCTTCGCTCAGACAGTTCGGTTTCTGAGCAAATAACTGTGAACCTTCGCTGCTGATTTTACGCAAATCGGGCAAAATGTTACATAGCTGCTTATTATATCAGAGTGGATTCTACGTAGATAAATTTATAATGCTACAATTGAAAAAACGTTTGATGTAATAAAAATAATAGTATAGATTTAAACGTATACTTTAAAGTGATTATGAAAAAAGTAAGTTTAGATTTGAACGTATACTCTAAAGTGATTATGGAAGATAAGTAAGTATGGATTTAAAAATCAAGATGCCCAAGGGTGCGGCATATATAATTGATGAACTTAATAAGAATGGTTTTGAGGCGTACATAGTAGGTGGCTGTGTCAGGGACAGTCTGCTTGGCAAGCGTCCTCATGATTGGGATATAACTACTTCTGCGAATCCGTATCAGGTTAAGGATATATTTAAAAAAACTGTGGATACAGGACTTCAGCATGGGACGGTTACCGTGCTTGTGGATAAGGCACATAGTCTTGATGGCGAGTATGCATTTGAGGTTACGACGTATCGTGTCGATGGGATTTATGAGGATCATAGGAGACCTAAGAAGGTTACATTTTCTAAAAGCCTTGAAGAGGATTTGAAAAGACGTGATTTTACGATTAACGCTATGGCTTACAATGACAGCGAAGGTGTGGTCGATATATTTGGCGGAAAAGATGACCTTAAAAGTAAGATAGTCAGATGTGTGGGCGTGCCGTCTGACAGATTTGATGAAGATGCGCTGCGTATACTTCGTGCAGTGAGGTTTGCAGCACAGCTTGGGTTTGATATAGATGAGCCAACCAAAGAGGCGATGAAAAAACAGGCAAGGTTTTTAAGTGACATAAGTGCTGAGAGAATAAGAGAAGAATTGACTAAGCTTATAACTTCGGATAATCCCGGTATGCTTGTTATGGCATATGAGCTTGGACTTACCGGGATATTTTTACCGGAATTTGATACAATGATGGAAACTCCACAGCATAATCCGAACCATCTATATTCCGTAGGAATACATACGATTAAGGTAATGGAAAATGTTCCAAAGAATGTAGTGCTTAGATATGCGGCATTGCTTCATGATGTGGCAAAGCCTGCCTGCAGAACTACAGATGAAAATGGAGTAGACCATTTTTATGAGCATCATGTTGTTGGAAGTAAGATGGCACAGGAAATACTAAAAAGGCTAAAGTTTGACAATGAAACTATTGACAGGGTAGTCCGTCTTGTGCTGTATCATGATTATGGGATAGGTGGAGAGATTGGGGTAAAATCCGTTAGAAGATTTCTTGCAAAACTTGGAAAAGAAAATTTTGAAGATTTCATTACAATAAGGGAAGCTGACAGGCTGGCACAAAGTGATTATAATCAGAGTTATAAGGTCGAAAATACTAGCAGACTTAAAAGCATATACGAGATGGTTGTAAGAGAAAATCAATGTCTTAAAATATCAGACCTTGCAATTGGTGGAAATGATCTTATGGAGCTTGGCATGAAACCGGGAAAAGCTATGGGTGATATGCTTAAGTATTTGTTAGATGCCGTTTTGGATGAACCCGGATTCAATAGCAGGGACAAGCTGCTTGAGCTGGCCAAAAAGAAAATTTATGAATAGGAATAAATAATAAATTCTCATTTAGGCAGCTAAAGATGTATCAAAATAATATCTTTGAAATTTCCTTCAACAGGAATTAAATTTCCCCTTCAAACATACAATTAACAAGATTGATATTTGGAGGGGATTTTTTGGCTGATAAAATGTCTGATGATTATGATACGTACGATATGGAAATTTTCCAAACGACGAGGGGACGAGGCTCATTTATACTGAAAACAGATAAAGGCATCAGGCAGTTAAAGCAGCTTGATGTCAATGAAAGCAGGCTTAATGTCGAGTATCAATTTAAAGAAAAATTATATGAGCAGGGTTTTCCTTTGATAGATCGATGCATAAATAATAATGAAGGTGAACTTGTATCCTATGACAGATATGGAAATGGATATGTTATGCGTAGTTTTTTTTCCGGAAGAGAGATAGATACTTCAAATCATGATGAGATTAAAGCTGCAGTAAAAAATCTGGCTAAGTTTCATATAGTCAGCAGAAAAATATTTGAAACTACGGAAAAGGATGTTCATATAAGACTTAACAGTGACTTCAAAAAAAGAAACCAGGAACTTAAGCGCGTAAAAAATTTTATGATAAAAAGAAAAAGTAAGAAAAAATTTGAAGAACTTTTTCTGGACAATTATGAATTTTTTTATAAACAGGCTGTAGATTGTGAAAATAAAATAAATCGAAATAATCTTGAAATGATGAAAAATCATGTCGGATATTGCCATGGCATGTATAACCAACATAGTATACTTGTTCTTGATGAGGAGTATGATTCTTATATAAAGAAAGGCGAGGCTGATGATTCGGTTCCTGTAGAAAAAATGAATAATAATGCAGATGATTTAGGAATAATAAAATTGGCAACAGTTGGATTTGATAAGTTTTATGTTGGTAATCAGCTAAATGATTTATATCATTTTATGAGGAAAATGGTTGAAAAAAATAATTATAGCTTCGATATAATGTGTGAGATTTTGGAGGAATATGATAAAATATATAAATTAAGTAAAAATGATATGGAATATATCTATATTTTATATCTTTATCCGGAAAAATTTTATAAACTTTCCAATCAATATATAAATGCTCCTAAAAATTGGATTTCGCCTAAAATGATGGAAAAAATCGGTAAAATTATCAGTGAAGAGGAGCAAAAACAGGCATTACTTGGCAAATTGAACAGATATTATTTGGAAATTTAGCATAATTAAGGTATTCACATTTAAAATAAAATCTTGTATAATACAGAAGTTAAGGTGGTAAATATGCATAAAAATGTCTTTTTGATTTTTGCATTACTGCTTTTATGTCTCTCATCTGTTGTACTTACAGCATGTGCAGGTAAGGGTAAAGTAAAGGTATATGACAGCGATACGGAAGACATTTCAAAGTATCATACCGAAGAGTCCATGACAGCAGTAATGATTAAACGTGATACGGAAACCAATGATATTACATTTCTTAATTATGTAACAGGCGAGCAAATTGTGCTTGGATATCATGGGGGAGTAAGTGTAACGGATACCTATGGCAATAATCTTATTATAAGTGATATACCTGTCGGAAGTGTTGTGGATATAACTTATTATTCTGACACTCAAAGGCTGATTAGTGTTGCAGCAAGCAGTAATGTTCAGGTTGTGAAAAATGTAAATAAGTTTTCTGCTGATGTGGCAAATAAAAAGGCTACATATAAGGGTACATCATGTAAGCTGTCGGAGTATGCACTTGCATTTGATGATGGAGTTGCCAAGAGTGTAATGGAAGTAAATACAGAGGATCAGGTTACACTTTATTTATTGAATGGGACCTTGATTTCGTGCGTTATAGATATAGGCCATGGATATGCACGTCTTATCAACCAGGATACCTATGTGGGCGGTATGGTTGAGATTGGTTACGATGTAATCGTTCCGGTAACACCGGATATGCTTATTGCTGTAAGAGAGGGAACATATACACTTAGAATCAATAACAATGGATATAGCAGCAGCAAAGAGGTCACAATAAAAAAAGGTGAGGAGACGGAGATTAACGTAGGCGACATAGCTATTCCGTCGGGAACCATTACATTTGCTGTTACACCTGCTGAAGCAGAGGTTTATGTAAATGGCAGTCTTTGTGTGGCACATACATTTACCGGACTTTACGGTTCGTATGGTCTTAAAATAAAGGCGGAAGGGTACAAGAACTTTAACGGAAGCTTTAAAATATCTGAACCGGTTAAGACCTACACCTTTGAACTTGTTGAGGATGAAGATGCATCAACAACTGAGGATAGTGAGGATACTGAAGATACCGAAGATGATAGTCAGGAAACTGATACAGAAACCGATTCGGATAATAATTCAGAAACTGTAAGCAGCACAAGTGAGAGTGCAAGGACTACAGAAACCTACATGGGTGCAACAGAAAATACAATAACAGTAAAAACACCGGTTGGAGCAGGTGTTTATGTAGATGGAAATTATGTGGGATATGCGCCTGTGACCTTCCAGAAAGTGGTCGGAACGCATACCATAGTTTTATATCAGACAGGCAGTCTGATCAAGAGTTATACTATCCAGGCAGCTGATGACGGTAAGGACGACGAGTACAGCTTCGATGACCTTACTACATTGACAGACTTGATTAATATAGATTATTAGAGCAAATACGTATAAGGAGGAACATCATGGACTACATGAAAATATATGAGGAATGGACAACTAATCCGTTTTTCAGTGAGGAAACAAGGAAGGAGCTCCTTGCAATCAAGGACGATGAGAAAGAGATAAAGGAGCGTTTCTACGCAGACCTTGAATTTGGTACGGCAGGTTTAAGAGGTATAATCGGTGCCGGTATAAATCGTATGAATAATTATGTGGTGGCAAAAGCTACACAGGGTCTTGCTAATTATATTATTCACAGAAAGAAACAGTCCAAGGGAGTTGCTATATGTTTTGATTCCAGAAGATGTTCACCCGAATTCGCAGATGTTGCTGCACTCTGTCTTGCGGCAAATGGTATAAAGGCATATGTGTTTGAGTCCTTAAGACCTACGCCTGAGTTGTCATTTGCAGTTAGAGAGCTTGGATGTGTAGCAGGTATAAATATAACTGCCAGCCATAATCCACCTGAGTATAACGGCTATAAGGTTTATTGGGAGGATGGCGCACAGATTACTCCGCCTCATGACGCGGGTATCATGAAGGAAGTAAAGTCCATAACTGTTCAGGATGCCAAAACTATGCCAAAGCTTGAGGCAATCCACGAGGGACTTTATGAGATAATTGGAAAAGAAATTGACGATGCTTATATGGCTGAGTTAAAGAAAAAGGTAATTCATCAGGAATGTATAGATAAGTATGGAAGCGAGTTAAAGATAGTTTATACTCCGCTTCACGGAACAGGAAATATCCCTGCCAGAAGAATACTTCGTGAGCTTGGATTTGAAAATGTATATGTTGTTCCTGAACAGGAGATGCCGGACGGAGAATTCCCAACAGTAAGTTATCCTAATCCTGAAGCAGCAGAAGCTTTTGAGCTTGCACTTAAGCTTGCAAAGGAAAGAGATGCGGATGTGGTTCTTGCAACCGATCCGGATGCCGACAGACTCGGTGTATATGTAAAGGATAAGCAGGGCGAGTACCATTGCCTTACCGGAAATATGTCAGGAAGTCTTCTTGCAGATTATGAGATAAGCCAGATACAGGCTACAAAGGGACTTCCGGAGGACGGAGTACTTATAAAGACAATCGTAACCACAAACCTTGCAGATGCCATAGCAAAGCATTACGGTGTAAAGGTAATCGAAACACTTACCGGTTTCAAATATATCGGACAGCAGATACTTAATTTCGAAACCAAGGGTGAGGGTACATATCTGTTCGGATTTGAGGAAAGCTACGGCTGTCTCATCGGAACACATGCAAGAGATAAGGACGCAATCGTTGCTACCATGGCGATTTGCGAGGCAGCAGCTTACTATCGCTCAAAGGACATGACACTTTGGGATGCGATGATAGAAATGTATGACAAGTACGGATACTATAAGGATGGTATCCAGACACTTACCTTAAAAGGTATAGATGGAAGTGAGAAGATAAAAGAAATCATGGATCATCTTAAGAACAACACACCGGAGCAGATTGCCGGCTACAAGGTTCTTTGGGCACGTAACTATGACAACGATACTTCCACCAATATGATAAACAAGGCTGTACTTCCAACCGGACTTCCAAAGTCAAATGTAGTTTACTATGACCTCGAGGACGGTGCATGGCTTTGCGTAAGACCATCCGGAACAGAGCCTAAGATAAAGTTCTATTATGGTGTAGTTGGTACAAGCATCGCAGACGCCGATAGATTATCAGATGAATTCGGCCAGGCAGTCATGAAGATGATAGAGCATCTTTTATAATTAAATATTAATTTCTTTAACGACTGTTTATAAAAATGTGCAAAGCATATCGTGAGCGTCAGCGAGATATGCGTGTACATTTTTATAAACAGTCGTTAAGAAAAGCATGGAGACGTATCGAAGTGGTCATAACGGGGCTGACTCGAAATCAGTTAGCCGGGCAACCGGCACGCGGGTTCGAATCCCGCCGTCTCCGCTTTAGTAATATGATAAGGGGACAGGCGAGATGCCTGTCCCCTTGTTGCATTCTGATTTGATTTTACTGTTCACCCTTTTGCTTGCCCTTTAGGAAAATAGGGATAAGTGTTGAGATGAGTCCGTATGTCGGAGTAGGGAATGCAAATATCATTTTGCTAAGATCCTTTACTCCGAGTTTTTTATTTATGATGATTGTTAAAACATCTATATATGAGCCGGCATCATCACTCATAACCGCCGCTCCTACAAGGTGGTTGGATTTGTCGAATACATAAGTGATGTGGGCATCCTTTTCATTTTTATTAAGCCAGGACATGGACTCGCCGAAGGCAAGCTCCTCGACTCTGAATAATGAAGGATTCTTCTTTGCCTCGTCTATTGAAATTCCTACCTGAGAAATACGCGGAAGCGTAAATACAAGGTTAGGAATTGCAGGATATTTAATCGGTGCATTTATCGGAGCAAGGATGTCGAGTGCTATATAGTTTGATTCAAATTCGGCTGTCGGTGTAAGCTTTGGAATCTTCTTATCAATGACATCACCGGATGCATATATGTTTTTAACAGCGGTTCTTAAATGGTTGTCAACCTTGATGCCTCTGTCGGAGTATTCGATGCCAAGCTTATCAAGTCCGAGATCGTCTACATTTGCTTTTCTTCCAACTGCAACAAGGATGTAGTTGGTGTCTATGGAAAGACCGTTTGCACCCTTTAAAGTGTAGGAGTCCTCGCCGTTTTTGATAATCTCTTCAACGCTTGCTTCAAATATAAAATTTGCACCCTGTGCTTTCATTTTAGCAACTATTTTTTCTACATAGGCTTGCGGATACGCTCCGAGAGCTCTCTTGCCAGAGGTAACGATATCGACCTTTCTTCCGAGACTTAATGCTATGGATGCAAATTCCATGGAAATTATTCCGGCACCTACAAAGGTAACGTGCTCAGGGATTTCATTAAGTGATAAGAAGTCGCGTGAGTTATGGAAATGTTCCTTTCCTTTTATATCAAGAGGTATATAATCCTGACCGGTTCCGATTACGAATTTGTCTGCGACATATTCTTCATCGCCCACTTTTATGGTATTGGCATCTATAAAGCTTGCCTCGCCACGCAGTATGTCAAAGCCCATGCCGTCAAACATTCCCTCTAAGGCAGTCGGCATAAATTCGATAACCTCTTTTTTGTATTTCATAAGGTTGCTCCAGCTTATATCTGCTTTGCTTTCCAAACCGATACCCTCGTATCTGTCCAAAGCTTCCTTTAATTCAAACGGAGAATCAAGAAGAATCTTGGCATCACATCCGTAGTTGGTACAGGTTCCGCCCAAAAGGTCTCTTTCTATAAGTGCCACGCTTTTTCCCGCAAGCTTTAAGATGAGGGCACCGTGCCAGCAGGCATGACCGCTTCCTACAAAAATTACATCATATTTTTTCATAATTAATTCCTCCTTATATAATTTAAAGTAAAGTTGTTTTCATATCCAACATGAGCATTTGATAAAAATACACTTAAAAGCTATTATTTATCCGGATTGCACAACTTATTAATATAACTTTCACAGTTATAATAGCATATAAATAAATTGAACGCAATTGAATTTTGTAAAATATTTAATATTTTTCCCTAAATAGCAGTTTAAGTTAAAAAAAGTTTACAAAATATACCATAATCATTTCTTTACTTATGCTTGTTATTATGATAATATTGCAAAATGAATGTGACATGGGATGTGGGCCTTGCCACATTAAGTAAAGTAGACTGAAAAAATATGTGCAAAGCATGGCGGTAAGTAACACGTGCCATGCGTGTACATATTTTTTCAGTCGAAAGGTAGAAACGTGACAAGTCTTACGCCATGTCACAAATATGGGAAAGAATTAAAAGTTTAGCAGGAGGCAGATATGCTAAGATTAAAAAATATCGTAAAGGATTATATAACCGGTGAGGAAACCGTGCATGCCTTAAAGGGCATAAGCATTAATTTCAGAGCCAATGAATTTGTATCCGTGCTCGGACAGTCGGGCTGTGGTAAAACTACGCTTCTTAATATAGTTGGCGGACTTGATCAGTATACGGACGGAGACCTTATTATCAAGGGAAGGTCTACAAAAAAATATAAGGACAAGGATTGGGATGCTTACAGAAATCATTCTATTGGCTTCGTATTTCAAAGCTATAACCTCATCATGCACCAGAATGTCCTTTCAAATGTAGAGCTTGCGCTTACGCTTTCGGGTGTATCCAAGTCAGAGAGAAGAAGACGTGCAAAGGAGGTCCTCGAAAAAGTAGGACTCGGTAAACAGATTCACAAAAAGCCTAACCAGCTTTCCGGGGGACAGATGCAGAGAGTTGCTATTGCACGTGCACTTATAAATAATCCGGAGATACTTCTTGCAGATGAGCCGACAGGTGCGCTTGATACGGAAACCAGTGTGCAGATTATGGATCTGCTTAAAGAGATAGCTGACGACAGACTTGTAATCATGGTTACACACAACCCTGAACTGGCTGAAAAATATTCTACAAGAATTATCAAGCTTCTTGACGGTGAGGTGACTGACGACTCAAATCCTTACACGGATGAAGAAGCTGATAAGGAAAATTATGTAGGAAACGATGTAAAGGTCATTAAGAAAGCAGATAAAAATGCAAATAAGAAGGTCGGCGAAAGTTCAGATGAGAAGATTAGCAAAAGTGTAGATAAGAAGGCCGGCGCAAAGTTAGATGAAAAGGAAAGTGCAAGTAAAATTAAGAGCTATAAGAAAAACAGAATGTCTTATTTTACGGCACTCAGTCTTAGCTTTAACAATCTGCTTACCAAGAAAGGAAGAACAATTCTTACCGCATTTGCCGGCAGTATTGGTATAATTGGTATTGCACTTATTCTGTCTTTATCAAGTGGATTTAGAAATTATATAAGCAGTGTCGAGCAGGATACCCTTTCTACATATCCGCTTGAGATAACCGATGAGTCGATAGACCGTTCAGCGATGTTTTCCATGATCCTTGGAAATGATATGAAGAGTTCCGAAGAGCACGATATGGATAAGGTGTATTCAAACAATTTTATTGGCGAATATATGAACACCATGATAGAAGGCGTTAAGATAAATGATATGATTTCATTTAGGGATTATATCGAAAATGGTGATGGAAAAGTCATTAAAGACTATGCATCGGATATAATGTATACCTATGGAATCACTATAAATGCTTATCTGCCTGATACAGATGATGATATTTATCAGGTAAACCCGAGTACCGTTATGAGCAACATAGGTATGGGCTCTATGGCTGAGATGTCCCAGCTCGGTATGGGTGGAAGTTCAGTTGATATGACAAGTTGCTTTTCTGAAATTATAGAAAACCAGGACCTTCTTGATGAACAGTATGATGTTATCGCAGGACGGTGGCCGGAAAATTATGATGAGCTTGTGCTTGTTGTGACAGAATACAATGAGGTTACGGATTACGAATTATATACACTCGGACTTCGAGATGTAAAGGAACTTCAGGACATGATGGGTGCAGCACTTAAAGGCGAAAGTCTTACCTTTGACAACACATCATATACGTATGATGAACTGCTTTCACTTACTTATAAGGTAATTCCGACATCAGATTATTATGCCTATGACAAGGAAAGTGATACCTACAAGGATATGAGCGATGATTATAATTACCTCAAAGAGAAGATAGACAACGGTGTTGAGGTAAATGTCGTTGGTATTGTAAGGCCAAATGATAATGCTGCAGTACATTCGATAATGACTACAATCGGTTACAAGCATTCGCTTGTAGAAAAGCTTATGGATATGGCTAAGGACAGTGAAATCGGAAAGGCTCAGCTTGAGAATCCTGATATAAATGTATTTACCGGCTATGAATTTGGCGCAGATATCACTGCAGAAAAGGAAGATGACATGGCAGAGCAGATGGCGGAATTTGCTAAAATGGCAGCCGGACAGTTTGGCGTTTCAGACATTTCCGAGGTTCCAAATGAACAGCTTTTTGAATACATGCATACTCTTGAACCGACAGATGCAATGATGTATTTAGCTATACTTCCTGAGGAAAGGCAGGGCGCTTATATGGCATCACTTTCTGAAGAAGAGATGACGGCATTTGTATCAGCTATGGAAGATACATCTCAGACGGTTTCTCAGGGAATGTCTCTTTCAGCATTAAAGACTGCAGAGGATGCCACATACGATGACAACTTAATTACTATAGGTATTGCCTATGAAAATGACCCTAAGGTAATAAGAATTTATCCGAAAGATTTTGAATCAAAAGAAAAAATTATAGATACCATTGAAGATTATAACAAAAAGGTAAGAGAAGCAGGCGATGAGGATAAGGAAATCCAGTATGAAGATATGGTAGGTGCCATGATGTCTTCAGTAAGCACAATAATTAATGCTATATCTTATGTGCTTATTGCTTTTGTGGCAATTTCGCTTGTTGTATCATCAATAATGATAGGAATTATAACTTATATTTCTGTACTTGAAAGAACCAAAGAAATCGGTGTACTCAGAAGTATCGGTGCATCAAAGAAAGATATATCGAGGGTATTTAACGCGGAAACAATTATCGTGGGATTTATCGCCGGTGTAATCGGAATACTCGTTACTATACTCTTAAATATACCTATTAACAAGGTTATAAAGCATGTATCCGGATTAGAGCATATATCAAAGCTTCCGGTTGCGGGTGGAATAATCCTTGTAATTATAAGTGTGGTGCTTACCATGATAGCCGGACTTATCCCGTCAAGAGTTGCATCCAAGAAAGATCCGGTAGTTGCATTACGTACCGAATAGTCATCTGGAATTGTTACTAAACTCTCAAAGAAGGCTGTAAATCGATGAATAAAGAATATAAGCTTAATAAAACGGATATATATATAATATTTGCCTGTTTTTTAATTTATTTAACTTGGGCCATAGTGATTCCTTATGATCATTGTCCGGATGAACACATGAGGTATGCTGTTCCTCAATTTATATATAAATATGGATATCTGCCGCATGGCGGTGACGAGAGAATTATCGATACTACATGGGGTTTTTCCTATGCATTTACACCAATACTCAGCTATATAATAAGTGCATTCTTTATGAGATTCACCTCACTTTTTACAACATCAGGAAATATATTACTTCTATCAGCGAGAATGGTAAGTGTTTTGGCCTCAACGGGCACAGTTTTTTTTAGTATTAAGATAAGTAAGAAAATTTTTCCGGGAATGTTTAGGTATATTTTTGTAATAGGCACTGCACTGCTTCCTCAGTTTGTATTTATTTCTTCATATGTAAATAATGATGCGTATGGTATTTTTACAGTGGCATGGATAATATATGCTTTGATATTGGCTGAAGAAAAAAACTGGAATTTAAAATCTTGTATATTCTTAGGAATTGGGGTAGGATTGTGCCTTTTATCGTATTATAATTGCTATGGGATTATTCCGATAGCCTTTATATACGCTATAATTTCAGTTTATAAAAATGAAAAAATTGAGCATAAGGGAAAAATAATTGCTTCAAGAACTATAGTAGTTTTAGTGCTTGCATTTCTGGTTGCAGGATGGTGGTTTGTAAGAAATGCAATAATTTATGATGGTGATTTTTTAGGACTTGAAGCATGTGAAAAATGCGCAGAAAAGTATGCTGTTTTTGAATTTAAACCATCTCAAAGAACGACTATAAAAAGTCTTAATTTACCGTTTAGAGAATTATTAAGTATATATTGTTTTTGGGCAAGGACAACCTATGAAAGTTTCATTGGGAACTTTGACTATATGACATTGCCCCTGCCTACAATATATTATATGATGTTTTTTGTTATTATAATTTTAAGCTTTGTAGGTATGATTGTATTATTAAAAAGTAAAACTCAAAAAAAAGATTTGTTATTCGATTCTTCCATGGCAGCAATGTGTATACTCACGGTTGCTTTGAATGTTTCGTATTCGTATTTCAGTGATTTTCAGCCGCAAGGAAGATATTGCATGCCGATGTTGATTTCTTTAAATGTGCTGTTGGTAAGAGGTTGGTCTGGTTTCTTTAAAAAAGAAAATAAAAAAGCAGAAATTATTATGATTATTTCATTAGTCTTTGTATACACAATAACTATAATTGAGTCGATTGATGGTGTGCTTATACCTGCATATTTATAATAATGTGCAGTGTATCAGCAAAAACCATCTTCTAATGCCTATATTATCCAATTATTTTTTGTAAAAATATGTTGACTTTTGCTTGGCTCTGGCATATAATACTAGTCGATATAAAAGTTAGTTATAATTAACTAACAAAGAAGCATACTAATAATTAGAGATAGAAATTTAAAGAATTTTTGCTAAAATTCTTATTTTTTTCAAATCTTTTTTAGTTAGGATAAATAAACCTAACCTACAAAATGGAGGGATAATGATGCCACTTACATTTGCACAGGAAACAGAGGAAAAAGAAATACTTAAGCTTGGTGGAAAGCCTGAGGTAAGACAGCATCTTGCTGATATGGGCTTCAACGTGGGAAGCAAGATTCAGATAATAACCAAGTCGGGCGAGAACGTTATCGTCAAAATCAAAGGAACAAGAATTGCACTCAGTAAAGAGTTAGCAAATAAAATAATGGTATAACGAGGAGGATATAAAATGGTACTCAAAGATGTGAAGGTAGGCGATACTGTTAAGGTTGTAAAGCTTACCGGTGAAGGACCTGTCAGACGTCGTATCATGGACATGGGAATAACTAAGGGCGTAGAAATTTATGTGCGTAAGGTTGCACCGCTCGGTGACCCGATGGAGCTTACGGTTCGCGGCTATGAGCTTTCCATACGTAAGGCAGATGCTGAAATGGTAGTTGTTGAATAATTAGTTTAGGAGGAAATATAAATGTCTATTAAGATTGCACTTGCCGGCAATCCTAACTGTGGTAAGACAACATTGTTCAATGCTCTTACCGGTGCAAATCAGTATGTCGGTAACTGGCCGGGTGTAACGGTCGAGAAAAAGGAAGGTAAGGTAAAGGAAAATAAGGATGTAGTGCTTCAGGATTTACCGGGTATATATTCATTATCTCCATATACCTTGGAGGAGGTTGTTTCACGTACATATCTTGTAAATGAAAAGCCTGACGCTATATTGAACATCGTAGACGGTACCAATATCGAGCGTAACTTATATCTTTCAACACAGCTTATAGAGCTTGGAATACCTGTAGTTATGGCCATCAACATGATGGATTTGGTTAAGAAAAACGGCGACAGCATCAATACCGCAAAGCTTAGCAAGGAGCTTGGCTGTGAGGTAGTTGAAATAAGCGCTCTTAAGGGTGATGGCTGTGAGGATGCTGTAAATAAAGCAATTGCCGCAGCAAAAGCTAAAAAGACAGTAGAGGTTCCTGCTAAGTTTGATGAGAAGATTGAAGCAGCTATAAGCACAATCGAAGGTCAGATAGAGGGAAGCGTAGATGACAAGCTTATCCGCTGGTATGCAATCAAGGTGTTTGAGCGTGATGAGAAGATACTTGAGTCTATCAAGCTTTCAAGCGACCAGAAGAAAAATATAGAGGAAACAATCGAGACGATAGAAAAAGAGTTAGATGATGATGCAGAGAGTATTATAACTAATGAAAGATACAATTATATCGGAGGAATCATTTCCGGAACTGTTAAGAAGAAAAAGGGTTCTGACAAGATGACAACCTCAGATAAGATTGATAAGATTGTTACAAACCGTATACTCGGACTTCCTATATTTGCAGCAATTATGTTCCTTGTATATGCAATCGCAATGGGCGGTTGGGCAGTATCTATCGGTACTGCAGCAACAGACTTTACAAACGACGTAATTTTTGGTGAGTGGGTACCAAACTTATTTGATAAGATACTTACAGCAATAAATGTAAATGAAGGAACATGGCTCTACGGCCTTATCCAGGATGGCATAGTCGCAGGCTTCGGTGCCGTAATCGGTTTCGTACCTCAGATGTTAGTACTTTTCCTGTTCCTTTCAATACTTGAGGATATCGGATACATGGCGCGTGTAGCCTTTGTTATGGACCGTATCTTCCGTCAGTTCGGACTTTCAGGAAAGAGCTTCATACCTGTACTTGTAGCTACAGGCTGTGGTGTTCCCGGTATCATGGCTTCTCGTACAATCGAAAATGACCGTGACCGTAAGATGACAATCATGACTACAACATTTATACCTTGTGGTGCTAAGCTTCCTATCATCGGACTTATCGCCGGTGCACTCTTTGGTGGTTCATCTGCCATCGCAGCGTCATCATACTTTATAGGTATAGGTTCAATAATTTTATCAGGTATAATTTTAAAGAAGTTCAAGGCATGTGCAGGCGAGCCTGCACCATTCGTTATGGAGCTTCATGCTTACCACGTACCATCAGTTGGAAACGTAATTAGAGCAACTTGGGAAAGAGGCTGGTCTTTCATTAAGAGAGCTTCATCGGTTATCGTATTATCATCAATAATTATTTGGTTCTTCTCAAGCTTCGGAACCGTAAACGGAAAGTTTGGTATGGTTGACGACTTATTTGAGGATGAGAGCGTTGCAACCGAGGCAGAGATTGAGAAGATAGCAGACAAGATGGATATACCTGTAGAAGACGTAGCACCTATGGATGCATCACTTCTTGCAGGTGTTGGTAACGGAGCGTCAATTATATTTAAGCCGCTTGGATTTGGTCAGTGGAAGCCTACAGTAGCAACCGTAACAGGACTTGTTGCTAAGGAAGAAGTTGTC
>JAFUEG010000244.1 GCA_017464045.1 Lachnospiraceae bacterium | reverse complement strand
TAAATAAAGATTCCGGTATGTATGGTATATCCGGTAAATCAAGTGATTTCAGAGATTTGGACGAGGGTATATCAAATGGTGATGAAAGATGCAGGATAGCAGTAGAGGTATTTGCATATCAGGCGGCTAAATTTATAGGTGGATATGCAGCAGCTATGAATGGTGTAGATGCAATTACTTTTACGGCGGGTGTCGGTGAGAATAATAAGACTGTAAGAAGCCTTGTATGTGAGAGACTTGGTTTTCTTGGTATAAAGATAGATGATGCAGCTAATTCAAAAAGAGGTGAAGAGGTTCGTATATCAACTGATGATTCGAAGGTTCCGGTCTATGTTATACCTACTAATGAAGAACTTGCAATAGCAAGAGAAACTGTAGCATTAATATAATATCGAAGTATCGGTAGTAAAAATATATTAAATAAAATAATAATTTTTATATAATAAAAAAATATTGATAAAAATTTTAAATTTTTGTTGACATAGTTTTACAAAGTTTGTATAATAGCCTAAGTGTGATTTTTAAAGGGAGGTGTAAGACCGTGGGAGCTATATGTCCTAAGAATAGAACTTCAAAAGCAAGAAGAGACAAGCGTAGAGCTAACTGGAAGATGAGTGTTCCTGGATTAGTTAAGTGCAGCAAGTGTGGTGAGCTTATGATGCCACATAGAGTTTGCAAGGCTTGTGGTTCATATAATAAAAAGGAAATCGTTAAGGTTGGTTAATCTTTTATTAGATTAATTTAAAGAGAGATATGAAAAAGAAAAAGAGGCATTTGATTAAATATATTAGTCAATGTCTCTTTTTTTACTTTATTTTTCAAGTTTTATCTATTATAATATTATATAACAATTCAGTTTTTATATATTAAATGATTATATAGGGAGGATGTAAAATGAGTTCACCGAAGAGAAAGTCTTTAAAGAAAGTTTTACTAACACAGATAATTTTAGCAGTCGCATTTATAATCATTGTTATCACCGCATTTAATATTAATGCTCAGAAAAGAAAAATCAAAGAATTGTCAGGCTCTCTTTTGAGTAAAGAATCCATTTCATATGCAAATGAAATATACAACTGGTGGAGCGGCATTGAAGGAAGAGTTAAGCAGACGGCAGATATATGGAAAAACTCTCCGGAATTAACTTATGATGATGCGCTTAATATGTTGCTTGAGTTGACTGCTCTTGATCCTGATTCTCAGGACATTTATGTTGGCTATGGCGATACAGGCAAATTTTTGGATGGTTCAGGTTGGATACCTGATGATTCATTTGTTTTTACAGACAGAGCGTGGTTTATTGGCGCGGTTGAAAACAAGGGTAATATATATACTTCTGAACCTTATATAGATGCTTCAACCGGCAAAACATGTCTTGCTTGTTCTGTTTTACTTGATGAAGACAGAAAGATTGTTTTAAGTAGTGATATTAATTTTGATAAAGTATCAGAAAAGCTTAATGCCTTTGAATCAAGCGCTGATAATGCAAAGTTTTATATTATAAATACTAATACCGAAGAGATACTTGTAAGTAATATCTCTGAGGTGGTGGGGCAAACCGTATCTGAAAGTGATGATTCTGTTGTAAAAGGCTTGAGCAAGGTTTATTCATCGCTAAATACAGAAAACACAATGGATGTTAATAAAGCTCTTGTTGCAAAGACATCCTCCGGTAAAATGATTTATACTGCAACGGAAATTAAAGATACTAATTGGATAGTAGTAAGTGTTGTTCCTTATTCGTTTATAAGTGACAATATTATGAAAACAGTTACTGCAACATTAGTAATAGGAGTAGTATTGGTTATTCTTATGTCAGTATTTATCTATACTGTAATAAGTAAATACATTAATCCTGTATCACGAGTAACAAATAGTATCAATGATATGAGTAATGGTGATTTTACAGTAAATATAAAGCCTGAAGGAAACAATGAAATAACTACTCTCAGTGAGCGTCTGAGCGATTATGTATCTAAGATGCGTAATATGCTTCGAGGCATGACCAATGTTTCAAATGATATGAATAATAGTGCCGGAGAGTGCCTCAATATAACTAATTCGCTTTCAGAAGCCAATAAAAATCAGTGTCGTTCAATAGATGACTTGAATCAGATTCTTTCATCAATGAACGATTCTATAGACGATGTTGCAAATGCAACTACAGACCTCGCTAACACTTCGGATATGCTTACAAAGAACGCAGATCATGTAAGACAGCTGTGTATTGAAACTGTAAATTCCTCTAAGTCGGGTAAAGAGGAAATGAATGAAATGAATAAAAATGTTGCAACACTTAATGATACTGTTAAAGAGCTTGCAGATATTATCAAAATAACCGGTGAGACAGTCAAGAAAATAACCGGTATAACAGAGACTATTAATGCTATTTCATCTCAAACGAATCTGCTTTCTTTAAATGCTTCTATAGAAGCTGCAAGAGCAGGAGAACAGGGACGCGGCTTTGCAGTCGTTGCGTCAGAAATCGGTGAGCTTGCCGGACAGTCACAGGATGCAACCGAATCAATAAGCAAGCTTATTGAAAGCATTACAAGTAATATCAATGAGATAAATGATAAGGCAGATATCTGTATGTATGATATGCAAAACTGTATGCTCAGTGTTGAGCGGGCAAACGATTCATTTGATTCAAT
>JAFUEG010000243.1 GCA_017464045.1 Lachnospiraceae bacterium | reverse complement strand
TGGTATTATGGTGTATCACAGAAAACCGTTAATATCCGTATTTTATATAGTTGCGGCTTATTATATGGTGATATCCGTGATATACATAATGAAGACCAAGAGTATGATAGGAAGGGCAAAGACAGTTGCGCTGCTTGCAATATTTCCGTGTAATATAATTGCACTGTTCATTCAGTTTATAGCTCCGGCAAATTCGGTTGAAATGTTTGCTATGAGTATATCTTCATTTTTGATTACGGTTACTGTTCTCCGTGCAGAGGAAATGGTGGATCCGGGGATTGGTTCGAGAACCTTTCCGAGCTTTCATGAGGATATAAAAAGGTATTACAGATCTGACAAGGATGTATCTGTAATAATGATGAAGATTAAAAATGATGAGCCTATAGTTACGTTGTTTGGTTCAACCATTCACAGAGAGCTTATTAAAGAGGTCATATCCCGTATAAAAGCCAACTATGCCGAACTGATTACACATACTAAGGTAATAATGAATATTTATTATCTTTACTATGGTACCTTTGCTGTTGTATTTGACAATTATGAGAATAAGGATGAGGATTTAATAAGACAAAAGACAGAAATTCTTTTAAATGAGTTAAATGATAATTTTGTTATGAATGATAATCGTATGAATCTTGATATGTGTATGTGCTATATGAAGATTCCGGGTGATATACCTGATATCAAGGATTTTGAAACCTTTATCGATTCCTTTGAAAAGACAATTTCAAGTAAGGAGCTGGTGTTCTTTTCGGATATTGCTCCTGAGAGAAAGTTTCAGCTCAAGATGGATATTGACAAGATTATCAAAAAGGCAATAGATAAGGGCAGCTTTGAGATGTATTATCAGCCGATTTATTCACTTAAGGAGAAACGTTTTACCAGTGCCGAAGCGCTTATAAGACTCAAAGATGAAGAGGTGGGTTTTGTATCGCCGGGACTTTTTATACCGGCTGCGGAGAAAAACGGAGCTATTCATAGTATAGGTGATTTTGTCATAGATGATGTATTTAAATTTATATCAGAGAATTCCATCGAAAGCTATGGACTTAATTATATTGAAATAAATCTTTCAACTATACAGTGTCTTCAGAATGTGTTGCCTGAGCACATTGAAGATAAGATAAATGAGTACAAAATTCCAAAGGAAAAGATTAATTTTGAGGTAACGGAAACAGGGCGTGACTATGTAAGAGATATCATATATGATACTATTTACAGAATACATGATATGAATCTTGCACTTTCACTGGATGACTATGGAACAGGCTATTCCAATCTGCAAAAGATTGTTTCTCTGCCGTTTAAGATTATTAAGATTGACAAAAGTCTTGTGGACAATATGAATGATGCAAGGATGAGGGATGTAATAAAGCAGACAGTCGGTATGCTTAAGAAAATCGGAGCAGAGATAGTTGTTGAGGGTGTTGAAAGTAAAGAGGCTTCAGACTGGTTTGAAGAGATAGGCTGTGATTTTATACAAGGTTATTATTATGCAAAGCCTATGCCTAAAAATGAATTTTTAAAGTTTGTCAGACAGCACAACGGATGATTTACCATAAAGTGTGTCAACAAAGACAGTTTTGATTGACACACTTTATAGGTACACGCATGGCACGCCGTTAGCTTAACGCCATGCTTAGCACCTAAAAATGTGTCAATCAGAACTGTCCCATTGGCTGATAAGGAGGAAAATATGCTTTCAGGCGGTATGGAAGAAATTGATGTACATGGAATGACAGTGGATGAAGCTGTAAAGGCTGTAATTAAGAAGGTTAATTCTGCAAGTGGCAGCGTTTACAGGATAAAGGTGATTCATGGGTATCATGGCGGTACCAGAATAAAGGAAGCTATCGAGGATGAATTTGCCTATAACCGTGTGCCTAAGGTAAAAAGGATTTCCGGAGGAAGTAACCCGGGGATAACAGAACTTATTTTGAGAGAGTTTTAAAAATATATTTAATATAATTTAAGAGGAGAGAGAAAAATGAGTGAAAAGCGTAGTTCATTTTCCAGTTCGCTGGGATTTGTAATTGCTGCAGCAGGAAGTGCAGTCGGATTAGGTAATATATGGAGGTTTCCGTATCTTGCAGCTAAAGAGGGGGGAGGAATTTTTTTAGTTGTATATCTTATACTTGCCGTAACCTTTGGTTTTACACTGCTTATTACTGAGATTAGTATAGGACGAAAGACTAAGCAAAGTCCGCTTACCGCATACGGTATACTTCATCCTAAGTGGAAGGGACTTGGTGTAATTGCCGTAATAGTTCCGTTTATGATACTTCCTTATTATTGCATAATTGGCGGCTGGGTATTAAAGTATTTTGTGGCATTTGTAACCGGAAACGGATTAGAGGCTGCCGAGGATAGTTATTTTGGAGGATTTATAACAGATATCGGTTCACCGATAATCTACAATATAATTTTCCTTGCAGCAACCGTATTTGTAATATATAAGGGTGTCAATAAGGGTATCGAGGCTATGTCTTATGCCTATACTTCTTGTGCTTGTAATAGGAGTTGCGATTTTCTCACTTACCATACATAGCAAGGAAACCGGAAGAACCGGTTTGGAAGGCTTTATGGTATATGTTGTCCCTGATGTATCGGGAATGGGAGTTAAGGATTTCTTTGTTGTAATCATGGATGCCATGGGTCAGCTTTTCTACAGTATAAGCGTAGCTATGGGTATCATGGTTGCTTATGGTTCATACTTTAAAGATGACCACAATCTGGTTAAGTCAGTAAACCAGATAGAGATATTTGATACACTTGTGGCTTTTCTTGCCGGT
>JAFUEG010000242.1 GCA_017464045.1 Lachnospiraceae bacterium | reverse complement strand
GGTTACTCTCAATAAAACATTTACGGAGTCTAATCACAAAGGTTTTGACTTATATGTTTCAAGCGAAAATGTCATTTTTTCTGTAGTCGAAGAAACTGAAGAAAATCTTGAATTCTCAGGATATACTATATCTAATTTAAAAAGCTACTGTGAAGAAATCATGTTGCTTAACGAGGTTTCTTCCGATTCACTGAAGCAAAGAAATGATTATTATTATTTTATAAACAAAAAAACCATTTCCGGCGCATCATATACTTATGTTCATTGTATGTATTACGGTGCCGGTTCATATTGGATATGTGAATTCGTCTGCAAAACAAAAAACTATGATGCCTATAAGGATCGTATATTTAAATGGGCGGATTCTATAACAATTCAATAATAATATTAATAAAACAAAGCATTTTCTGAGCTTTGTTTTATTTTAAATTTAGAATAAACGTGTGAGGTGTAATTATGTACAAGGTAGATTTTAACAAGCCATGTAAAGTATATTTTATGGGAATCGGCGGTATCAGCATGAGCGGACTTGCCGAAATTTTATTGCAGCGCAATTTTACGGTTTATGGCTCAGACATCAAAAATTCTGATATAACTGATATGCTTAAATCTCTCGGAGCTGTCATCAATATAGGACAGGTTAAAGAAAATATAACAGATGACATTGACTTCGTGGTTTACACGGCGGCAATCAATAAAAGCAACGAGGAATATCAGGCAGCAATATCAAAAAACATACCAATGCTGACAAGAGCCCAGCTGCTTGGTCAGGTAATGAATAATTACAAATATTCACTTGCCATAAGCGGAACTCACGGAAAGACAACCACAACCTCGATGATGTCTCACATTTTGCTTGAAGCAGATACTGATCCAACCATATCAATAGGCGGTATGCTTGATGTAATCGGAGGCAATATACGTGTTGGTAATTCCGAGTATTTTGTTACTGAGGCTTGTGAATACACCAACAGCTATCATGAATTTAATCCTTATATAAGTATAATCCTTAACGTAGATGAAGACCACCTGGATTTCTTCAGCGGCATAGATGAGATTGTCGAATCATTTAAAACCTTTGCAGAGAAGCTTCCTGATAATGGACTTCTGGTTATAAACGGTGATATGGAACACAAAGAAAGAATAGTATCCGACTTAAAATGTAAGATAATAACTTTCGGACTTAATCCTGATAATGATTACAGTGCAAAAGACATAAGCTTTGATGAAGAGGGACATCCTACATTTACACTTGTTAAAAATCAAAAGGAAGTCGAAAAAATCTCCTTACATTCAACAGGCGTCCACAATGTAATTAACGCTCTTTCCGCCATTGCAGTATCAGAGTTTCTGGGTATAGCCATGGAACATATAAAAGCCGGTCTCATATCATGTACAAGTGCAAAAAGACGTTTTGAGCATAAAGGTATAACTAAAAACGGGGTAATAATAATTGATGATTATGCTCACCATCCGACAGAGATTGCTGCAACCTTAAAGGCTGCCATGAATACTCCTCATAACGAGCTCTATGTTGCATTTCAACCTCACACCTATACCAGAACATATGCTTTACTGGATAAATTTGCAGAAGCACTAAAGGTATGTGATCATGTTCTGGTAGCAGACATATATGCCGCAAGGGAAAAAGATACAGGTTTAGTATCATCAAAAGACCTGTGTGATAAGATTAATTCATTATGCGGTCATGCAGAGCACTTTAATGACTTTTTGTCAATAGAAAATTTTGTCGAAAAAAATTGCAAAAAAAATGATTTGTTGATAACTATGGGGGCAGGAGACATTGATAATGTTGGAATTTCGCTCCTAAAAAAATAATTATCCACAATATCCACAGGCCTGTCAGATTTACAAACATCTGGCAGGCTGATTTTTTTTGTTTACATAATTTTAAGCTGTTTTGAAGTATTTCAACAAATAATTCATTGTTAAAATATTATGGAAACAAGCTATCCACATTATCCACATTTTCCACAAATTTTTACACACCTCCCTTAGAAATTATGTTCGATTGCAATTTATTTTTCCTATGCTATAATTCAACTTGCATTAGCAAAGAGGGGAAGTTTTGTAGTATGAAAACTATAACAATTTCAACAGAAAACAGTGAAACATATTCATCAATTTCCAATTTTTTTATTGACTATTATATGACGGATGCAAATGGGGAATTTGTAAAGGTTTATCTTTATCTGGCCAGACTTTTGGGCAGCAACTCCAAAATAACCGTTGCAGAAATTGCAGACCATTTTAATCTTACTGAAAAAGATATATGCAGGGCAATAAAGTATTGGATATCAAAGGATGTATTAAAACTTAATTACAACGGACGCGGACAGCTCAACGGAATAGTCCTTCTTCCGCTCCACAATCCTGAAAATGAACTTAGCGGAAAAGAAACTGACATCATTTCATTCCTAAGAGATGACAACGATGACGAATCCTATATGGAGCAGTCTGCAAATGATAAAGCTGAAAAAAAATTATCAGCTAAAGAAATGAATTCCAAATCAGATTCAACAGTTATTCAAATGCCGCGCACAGCGGAAGAAGTCGAATTCGAAGCACCGCCAAAGACTAAATTTACCGCTGAAGATATGTCTAATCTTGAGGGCGATGAGGATTGGACTGATATAGTATATCAAGTAGAAACCATATTTGGAAAAACAGTATCATCAAGAGATTCACAGACGCTCTTTTATATATATGATACACTCGGTTTTGATGTCGATTTATTTGAATGTCTTCTCGAATATTGTGCTACCATGGGTAAAAAGAACTGCAGATATATGGAAGCAGTAGCCATAGCATGGTATAAAGATGGAATAAAAACTCGTCAGGATGCCAGAGAGCAGGCAAGTCTTATATCAGATGTTTCAAGAATTATATTTAAATCATTGGGTATACGTTCACGTGTTCCTTCTAATATAGAGCTTGCATATATATCAACTTGGACAAAAGACTTTGGATTTTCGAGAGAGCTAATCAAAAACGCTTGTGACAGAGCTATAATAAACAGTCCTAATTCTGCAAATTTTGCTTATGTCAATGCCATTCTTGAAAACTGGCATAACAATAATGTTAAAACCCTGTCAGATGTGGAACGACTTGATAAAGAATTCAACGAGAAAAAGAGAAATAACAGCGTTAATTCAATTCAAGCCAAGTCAACCGGTGGGTTTAATAATTTTCAGCAAACAAAACTAGATGATGAATTAGACGAAATGGAAGAACTGTTTCTTAAAGAGGTCAATAAGAAATGAATTATAAAAAATTAAGCATTGAAGATATTCTTCGTGATTATGAAAAAATACGCTTAAACAACTTCAGAACGTTACAGAACAGAAAAAACGAAATATATAGTATAATTCCTCGTATTAAAGAAATAGATGAAGAAAGCTCTCTTTCATACATAAAAGCTGCCCGTATTAAACTTGATAATCACTCTGAAACAGAAGTTTCAGATATAAAGAAAAAAAATCGCGAGCTTACAAAAGAAAAAAAAGAACTTTTACAAAAGAACAATTATCCTGCTGATTACCTGGAACCTATTTATAACTGCCCATCTTGTATGGATACAGGATTTGTTGGGCAGGAACGCTGCAAATGTTTTATGGATAAAATTATTGCCGGGCTTTACCTTCAATCCAATTTGCAAAATATATTTGACAAGGAAAACTTTAACACATTTTCCCTGAAATACTACAGTAAAGAATTATCATCTAAAAACAAAGCATACTCGCCATATGATAATGTAAAAAATATATTGGAAAGTACACATAATATAATTAATAATTTTGATAACGACACAGGATGTGCCAATATACTTATTTATGGTGAAACCGGTCTCGGAAAGACCTTTCTTACAAATTGTATAGCTAAAGAATTACTGGACCGTGGGCATAGTGTTTTTTACCTTTCTGCAAATGAATTATTTGAAGATATCCTGGCTGGATATATCATGAATAATAACAACAATTATGCAGATCTTTATAGTTTTATATATAATTGCGAAATGCTTATAATTGATGATTTAGGCACTGAGCTCACTAACAATTTTGTTTTGTCCGAACTATTTGAAATAATAAATAAACGAAGCATTTTACAAAAATCAACGTTAATCTCTACTAATTTGTCTATAAAACAATTAAGAGACAGATATTCTGAAAGAATCATGTCAAGAATTGTTGATGATTACACCGTATTTAATATATATGGTGATAATATAAGATACCAAAAAAGAAAGCAGGCCATTAATTCACAGGTCTGAAATAATGTGCTGTATTTTAATATACAACAGCCATGAATTTATACATCTGAAAAAACGGAGGAAAAAAAATGCCAGACTCAAGTAACCTTATCAATGTACCTGTCGGAAAACTCGGAATTATCCCTTTGGAGAGTTCTATTGCCTTAGGAGAAAAGGTTGACAAATACATTGTAAAATGGAGAAAAGAAAGACACAACGAACACAAAGAAAACTTAACATTCACAGGATATGATAAAGACTCTTATATCCTGGAGGCTTCCTGCCCGCGTTTTGGTTCAGGAGAAGCAAAGGGAATGTTAAAAGAATCTGTACGTGGCACAGACTTATTTCTTTTAGTGGATGTAATAAACCACAGTATAGAGTATTCCATATGTGGAGTTAAAAATAAAATGTCACCTGATGACCATTATAGCGATTTAAAAAGAATAATTGCTACTATCGGAACAAAAGCTAATAAAGTCACGGTAATTATGCCTTTTCTGTATGAGAGCAGACAACATAAACGCTCCGGTCGAGAATCATTGGACTGCGCAGTTGCATTGCAGGAGCTCGTTGCAATGGGTGTTGACAATATTATTACATTTGATGCTCATGATCCACGAGTTGTAAACGCTATACCATGCAGCAGTTTTGAAAACATTATGCCAACATACCAGTTCATAAAAACACTTTTAAGAACCACACCTGATCTTGAAATTGACAAAGAACATCTCATGGTCATAAGCCCTGATGAAGGTGCTATGAACAGAGCAATTTATTTTGCAAATCATCTTGGTGTAGATGTTGGTATGTTTTATAAAAGACGTGACTATACAACAATTATTAATGGTAAGAACCCAATAATCGCACATGAATTTCTCGGTGATTCAGTTGACGGAAAAGATGTTATTATAATCGATGACATAATAGCATCCGGTGAAAGTATGCTTGATGTGGCGAGACAGCTCAAAGCACGAAATGCAAGAAGGGTTTACTGTCTTGCAACATTTGGTCTGTTTACAACCGGTCTTGAGATATTTGATGAATATCATAAAAACGGAACAATAGAAAAAGTTATAACCACAAATCTTACCTATCAAAGACCTGACCTTTTTGAAAGAGCCTGGTATGAATCAGCTGATATGAGTAAGTATATTGCAATACTTATTGACCACTTAAATCACAATGCCTCAATAAGCTCATTGTTGGATCAGTCTGAACGAATTCAGGCACGTATACAAGAGTACAAAAAAACAGGTACCATAACACCTAACTACAAAGCACCTGATTTAAATTAGTTTTGGTGTGATGCAAAAATCGCCCATAAAAATACTTCGTATATCTCGTTTTATCTAATGCTGTACGAAGTATTTTATGGGCGTTTTTCTTATTTTTTATATGCATTTAACTTATTTGAATTAAATTACAATTTTCATTTTTGCTTCTTAAAATGTCTTCCACCCTGACATCTGATGACATAATTATCATCTGATCAGTTTTTATAGAACGTACTATGTCTATGGATTTGCTTAAAAGTGCGTCATCCAATCCATCAAGAACTCCATCCAAAATGACAGGCATATTACACTCACTCATACTTTTCGCAATTGCAAAACGTACTGATAGATAAACCTCAGTTATTTCCTTACCACTTAAACTGGATATATCTATATAACCATTTGCCCCCATAACCAAAAGCTTGTTGCTTTCATTGACATACAAATCATTTAATTTATTTTCAGACATCTTCGAAATTATATCTGAAATATTATTATTAATCATAAAGCTGTAAGATTTACTTATATCTTTTGATAATTCATTTATAGTATTTATAGCAAGATTTATAGCGTGTATTTCCTTATTGGAAGAATCAAGCTTATTTTCCTGAGCTTTTCTTTCTTCTATTAATTCATCACGTCTTGACATATCTTTTAAAATCTGTCTTTCTTCATCAATAAGTTCTTCTCTCCTGTCAATATAAGTTTGGGCAAATTCCATATCTATATCAACTTCTTCATATGTTTCTGTCTTACGTTCGAGTTCATAGATAATTCGTTTAAATTCTTCTTCCGAAGGTGTTTTCACATCTTCCTCAAATATACCTTTTGTATATAATCCCTCAACTATTGTTACAACAACAAAAAGTATTGTACATATAATAAATATTTGTCTGACAGCATTATCAAAAGGTAATATATAAACTATTGTAGAAATCACGCCAATAACAAATAACCCTGTAAGAATAATAAACCATATTCTATCAGTAAGTTTAACATCCGGTTTATAATCCTTAAACAAATCAGAGTCAAGAAAAATACTGCTATCTTCTTTTTCTTCTGATTTTTTTGTTGTTTTATCTTTTAAGTCAGAGCCTTTATCTGAAAGTTCAATGTCATTTCCGGTTTCACTTGTCGTTTCTGTTTCTTCATCTTCATCAGATACTGTCTTTGTCTGAATAAGTCTTCTCGCTTCCCTTTTTCTTCTTGCTGTTTCTATAGCAAGTTCTTCTTCAACATCTCTTATTTTTTTTCTTACTTCTTTTAATTTTTTATCTACATCTTCATAATCTTCAAGCTCAGAATCGATTATTTCTATGTTATCCTTAATTTCCGATGTATTATATTCTTTTCGTTTTTTCTTAAGATAGAAGATACTTTTATCCAGATTGATTGAAGAAGTTCCGGTAACTATCATTTTTTCCAAATCATTTTTTATATATTCTTCATAATCTTCCTTCTTGTCAGCTATGCAAAGTCCGTTAACAAAATCATCCCTGCAGCAGTCAAATATTTTTCCATCAAGATTATCATTTGTAAGCTTTATATCTCTTCCGGACTTTAATTCAAGTACACTGGTTCTGCTGTTTTTTCTTGCAAAGCTTCTTTCAACAAAATAAGTTTTATCATCATCATTTATATATGCTTTACCCGAGTACACTCCACCATTTTTAGGCTTGTATTGTTCAAATTTATTGCTTCTTTTTTCATTAAGTGCGCAATTTGTAAAGCCATACAACATAGAAACAATAAAATCTTTAATAGTAGTTTTTCCTGTATCCTTGCCGCCTTTAATTATATTGATGCCCGGCTCCAGTTTTATTTCCTCATTATTGAATTTTCCATAATTCTTAATTAACAATTTACTCAGATACATATATTCATCCAATCTCAACAAGTGCATCAACACCATATTGAATAGCTTTTTTCCTTATTTCTTCTTTTTCAGATGATTCTTCATCGGATAAGTTACTTATAAACATACCAACTATATTATTTTTATTTTCCTGCATAAGCTTGTCCAGATTATAATACTCTTCCGTTCTATTGATTATTTGATTAATCAAATATTGCGTTTTTATTCTGCTAAGATTAATGTCAACCTTGCTGTCAACCTTTCCCTTAAGCATGATACGGTAAATATTATCCTTGCCCAGCTCGCAAATTTTCTTCTCAATTTCATTATTTATGGCCTGATTATCCATGCTGCTGTTAATCTTTACTACAGTATTAATATAGCTTCTTTTATTACATGGTACCCATGTTATACCTGTACGTCCTTCCTCATCTACCTCACCATAAATATATCCATGTCTGCCTGTTTCCGTATAATCAAGCGGTTCAAGCGAACCGGAAAATGCCATCTTGTTTTTTAAAATATGTTTTACTTTGTGAATAAATCCAAGTGCTATATAATCAAATTCCTTCTTAGCAAGTTTCTCAGTGGAAAACGGCATATGATTCTTATCTCCGCCATGTCCAAGAAGTATATTATATGCACCTTCTTTTCCGGGATTTAACTTTTCAAGAATTCTTTCGGTATATTCTGATTTAGCGTAACTAAATCCCGTTATACATACATTTAAATCTTCTATATAGGCATTTGCTGCTTTACCACCCGGAAAAACTATAGTATTAGACGAAAAATTATATTTTGACCAATCAAAATCATCTGTGATATGGTCAGCAGAACCTGCAATAATTACTGTTTTAGTCTTGTACAGTTTTTTTAATTCCACATCTAGTCTTCTTAATTCCATTTCTGTAGGCAAAGAATTAAATAAATCACCCGCTATAAGCAACAGATCCACCTGCAGCTCATCGCACACGGTAAGTACCTGTTTAAAGCTGTCAAATATTTCCTCAGACCTTTTCTCGCTCCAATTCCTTCCCCTATCCGGTTTTATTCCTAAATGAACATCTGATATGTGTATAAATTTCATCTCGAAAATTCCTCTATTCTCATTAACATATTACATGAAATTATAAAAACCAACCATAACAAAAGGTTTTTACAGTATTATAGTATCTCAAATTTTTTTAATATTTAATCTCAATCTTTTCTATTATATAACGAAAAAATAATATGTGCAAGAAAATATGGCAATCTTAGTACCATTATTATGTACATTGACTGCCATATTATTTAACCATTAATTTTACTATATTTATTTCTGGTTGCCATACCACCTCTTATATGACGTTCTGACTTATTGACATCAAGAATGCTTCTTACTCTTTTTGCCAATTCAGCATTTATCTTAGGTAATCTATCCGCAGCATCCTTATGTGCTGTAGATTTGCTTACTCCAAATTCTTTTGCTGCCTGCCTTACAGTTGCATTATTCAGAACTATGTAATTACCTATGCTTAAAACCCTCTCCTCAATATAATCTCTCAAAATAAACCTCAAAAAATCCGTTTTTACAGTTTATGCAATTAAATAATTGTGTAGTACATTTACATATGTTAAAATGAAAATGATAATTATATTTATATGGAGGCAGTTATGCAGAAAAAAATAATTCTAATTATTATAGCTCTATTGGTTATAATATACGGAGTTTTTTTTATATTTAAACATAAAAAAAATAATGAAAAAACACCTCCTGCCAAAGCTTATTTTGAGGTAAACGGACTATCATTTGATTTTTCCATAGAGTCCTTTGCAAGAGCAAACGAAGAAACAGGGGAGGTTGAAATACCCACTACGGACTTTCCTGAAAATCCCGACAAGGTTGAACTCAATTTAGAGCTCATATATCAAAATCCCGAATATCCTGCCGGCTGTGAATCTATGGCTCTTACTATGCTTTTAAATTATTTTGGATACAAACTTGAAAAAAATGAAATTATAGATAACTACCTCATCTATTCGGATGATAATTATATAATGGGATATAAGGGGCGTCCCGATATATCTCCGGGTGGAGGCTGCTATTCACCGGCACTTACCAACACTGCTAACAGATTTCTTGTTCAAAACAAAAGCTCATATAAAGCAACAAATATCAGTGGAACAGAGCTTACAGATTTGTTTTCCTATATAGCAAAGGGCTACCCTGTACTTGTATGGACAACTGTAGGGCTTAAACCTTGCAAGAAAGCATCATATATATATAAATATGGTGACATTGACTATACATGGGTTTATAACGAACATTGTGTAGTTTTAGCCGGATACAGCATACCTGATAACACTATAACTGTTTATGATTCCATTGATGGCATAAAAACATATAATACCGATGAATTCCAAAAAATATATAACGACATGTGGAAAATGTCAGTTGTGCTCGAACCAAAAAATCAGTAGATGTGACAAGGCTCACGCCTCGTGTCACATATTAGTTCACTTGTTCAATTTGATCTGGGATTTTCTTTATTACATCCATAAATTCATTTTCTGCAACTGCTTTGGAATAATACCAGCCCTGCATATAATGACAGCCTATATCTGCCAGATGATCTTTTTGCTCTTTTGTTTCTACACCTTCAGCAACTATCATATAGTTGAGTGCATTGAGCATTCTTATAGTATACTCCAAAGTAATTCCTGCTTTGATATTTTCAAAAGCATCCCAAACTATGTACTTATCAATTTTGATAATATGGAATGGCATATGATTGATATAATCAAGATTTGAATATCCTGAGCCGTAATCATCAAGGGATAAGGTAATACCATATTCAACAATCTTTTTAATATTTTCATTTACAATATCCGAACCACCTACCATGTTGGCAGTTTCTGTTATCTCAATATTAATCTGCGAAGGCTTTACATCGTACTCTTCAAGTATAGCTATAACCTTCTTGTAATACTCCGGCTGCTGAAGCTGAACAGGACTAATATTAACCTCTATGTATTCGATGGAGCTTTCAGCCAGATTATTTTCACGTATAAATTTACAAACCGAACGCAAAATCTGATCTCCTAACGATATAATAAGACCATTTTTTTCAGCAATAGGTATAAACACCTCCGGTGATATCCAACCAAGTTTTTCGTCATTTAATCTTACAAGTGCCTCGGCAGAATTATAAAGATTTTTCTCAATCGAGAAAATAGGCTGATAATAAACCATAAGTTCATCTCTGTCAATGGCAAGCTTTACAGCCTTTTCGATTTCTTTTTCACTTCTCATCTTAGTAAGATTCATCTCACCTGCAACAGATATTCCACCCTTATTGGTTTTCTTAGCCAAAGACATGGCATAATCCATTATCTCAACCAGATTTCCGTAATTATCAGCATCCTTAGGACATTCAAAGCAACATGTGGATGACGACATCATTACACCTGCAGCAGATTCGCTATACCAAGGATGTTTGAAACGTTCTTCTATAATACCGGCTATAAGCTTTATATCCTCAACAGATTTTTTATTACAGACAGCACCGAACTGGTCTGAGCCATATCCAAATAATTCATCTACACCTTCTACACTTCTTAAATAATTTCCTACCTGGACTAAAAGATTATCCCCAATATCAACACCATAGGTTTTGTTGATATACTTAAAGTCATCCATAGCTACCAGAATAATAGAAAACTTTCTGCCCCTTTCCAAACGGTACTCCAGATATTCTCTCATACAATCCTTGTTATAAAGCTGCGTAAGATTATCAATATAAAGTGCCGGATTAAATATGTAATTATAAAGTGTAAGACATACAATTATATATCCAAAGCATAAAATGGAAATTGTAAATTTAAGCTGAACCGCAAACATAAGTGTTGAGAAAACTATACTTGCAATAAGTATGTAAACCTTTGATGCCGGTATCTGCTTTCTTTTCACAATTATTACAGCTATTCCCGTTACGACGGCAACACCTGACAAAAGTGCATACAATGCCCCGAATTTTCCTACAACATATTCATTGTTGTAGAAATAAAAACCGATTTTAGTAAACGGTGTAGCTGCATCTATAATCATGGTTATGGTCAATATGATATATAAAAAGCATTTTAAAACCAACTTATTTTTATCCGAAACATGCATATACTCAAATACAAAGCAGGCATATATAACAGTTATAAGACATGCAATAAATGAGTAAAATGCCATAACAACATTAAATCCAAATTCACCTATGGTTCCACCCTTAAAAAGAACAACTCCTACTGTCTCGATTATTGTACATGCCAATACGGAAATATTAAATCTTAAGAAAAAGCCATAACTGTTAAGAGGTATCTTCTTTTGATGAAAATACCACGCCAAAAGCATTACACTGATAATAATTGTCGCAATATTATATTCCAGCTTCCATTCCAACATAATAATCCCCGCAAAAACAAATCCTTTTGTTTTTTATCATTCTAAAATAACATTTAAATCCAAATCCATATTATTGCCTGACAGCCTTCCGTCACTCGTATACTGCCATACCGTATAAAGGTATGGAAAATCAGGCTGATTAGCATAATGTGCAAGCCATAACTTATAATTGCCAACCCTTGCCATATCAAGCTCCTGGACAAACCAGTTCCGGTTAGAATAAACCATAGGCTCATATCCGGCAGCCTTTACAGTTTCGCAAAATCCTACTATACTGTCTGTTCTTGAATCTATGTCAAGACCCTCAGTCCTTGCACCTTCAGCATATATAATCTCCGTATCAATAACAACAGGTCCTTTTACATTATAATCCCTGATAAGATTAAGAGTATATTTTGCTTCTTCTACACCTTCATCATAATTCACAGCCTGAGTAAAAAAATATACTCCAACATCCAGTCCTGCTTCAAGTGCTCCTTCAATATGACTTTCAAACATATCATCTGTTACAATGCTTCCGGTTCCGTAACCACGATATCCGGCTCTTATAATCGCCATATCAACGCCGGCTCTTTTTATGGCATTCCAATCAACTCCGGTCTGATATGAAGAGACATCCACTGCAACACGAGAAACCTTAGCTGCATCGCCATCATGATAATACATAAGATTATCATTATCTTCTATAAAGAAGTTATCTACCTCATAATCATTTCTCGGTACTCCACTGGCAATTTTATAAAATTCATAATCCGGTGCTTCACCAACCAGCACATAAGCTTTTCTCACATATGCCCAATAATTATCCTGAATCATAACCGATTCTGTATCCGGTGTGAGTATCCATTCTCTATCTTCTATATCTGTAATTATAAAAACAGGATTTTCCCTGTTCAACTTTACATTTATCAGTATAATAAGAGCAACCATAACGATTATCGCTACAGACGCAAAAATCGTTAAAAACCTCTTAACTTTTTTATTCATTAATCTTTTATCTCCAAGTTTCGCATTCTGCTTTTACTCTATCATATTTTATAGTTAATCTCAACATTAATTCAACCTACTTTGTGTTTTTTTTGTATATTTATGACAATATATCCCATATATACAAATAGTATCCCAATTAGTATAAAAAAGATTATATCAAATATATTGACTTTATCACTTAACATTGACAAAAAAATCTTCCAGAATTTTTCAGGATAATACATGCTTATACATGAAATAGCATTATTTATAAAATGCATTATCATACCCGGAAAAATGCTCTTTGATTTATATGCAACATAACAAATCACATATCCCAAAAATGCTGTTGCAAAAAATCTCACTATACTCATATGGTATATACCAAACAAACATGCAGATATAAGTATAGCAGTTTTAGGTTTAAATTTATTAGAAAACGCAGTTAAAACATAGCCTCTGAACATCATTTCCTCACACACTGCAGGGATTAAGGCAACCACAAAAAGCGTCGAAATAAAGTTGTCTCCCAAAAGTGAATTCTGAAGTTCCCCTGCCTCGCTTGCACTTTCGGGGAATATAGCTCCAACAATTGTCGTAATAACCATACCGAGGAATATGGCTCCGACTATCATAAGCACTCCACCGCAAAAATACTTAGGCGAACAGCCTTTAATTCTGAATGTCCTTTTCATATCCTTTTTTGTATAAATAGCTGCAATCAAAGGGATGAGCAATATAATAAACTGTGTCCCAAGCACCCCAAAGAATCCGAGCTTAAGTTGTATGGCTCCACCTATATATATCATTGCAAACATAGTTACAAAAAGAACAAGTATGGTATCGCCAAGTTCCGGAACACCACCGGCCTTTATATTTTTTCTTCTCTCAAATATCTGAACTCCGGCTGCCGATTCTCCAAAAAGAATAGCTTCACTATTGTATACTCTGCCTAAAAACCATATAGCTGCCACACCATATAAGACATTACTTAAAAGTACGAGAATGACAACCCTTGCATCAAACTTAAATGACAGCATGTCCCTTATCAAAAGACAAATATTAGCTACAGGAATAAGCGCAGCCCTTTCAGTCAGTTTAATATTAGGAATAAAGCCAATAAATGATGCAAACATTACTACTAACGATAGTGGAGTTATATAATTATTTGCCTCCTTGTAGGTTTTTGCAAAAGCAGTAACACACATTGTTATCGCACTTATAAAAATAGCAAATGCAAACACACATAATACTCCTACCAGTATTGCAGGAATAAATCTGCTAATGGCAATCCCCCCGGATGTGTTGGTATATGAACTGGTTATATTGTACATATACGCTCCAACGCCTGAAATAGATATTATATTTAACAATGCCGATATTATACCTATGGTTGCAACAACCAAAAATTTACTGACTATTATCTCACTATTGGTTACAGGTAATGTAAGCAGTGTCTCAAGCGTACCTCTTTCTCTTTCTCCGGCAGTTGTATCTATGGCAGGATACATAGTCCCCATCAAAAGACTTACAATAAGCATAAAAGGAAGTATACTTGCCAAAAGACTTCCTGCCGTTTCTTCATTAGTTGAAGCATCATTATAAGAAATCTCTACAGGCTCAAGTATTTCATCAGAATCCAGGCCTAAATCCTTAAGCTTTGCATCTGTTATATCAGCCGAATAATCCGAAAGCCAATCCGAAACTCTACTTGCCGCATAATTAGAATTTGTTACAGAGGACAGATAATACACCTCAAAGCTTTTCTTTCCACCCTTGTCTGATATTTTTATATACGCATCTATATCTTCATTTGCAAGTGCTTCCCCGGGATTATTTATATCCTCTAAAACAACGAGGGAATAATCCTCTAAATTATAATAATCATATTCTGCAAACGGCGTATTCCAATAAAAAATATGTCTGTCATTTTCATCAAATATGGCAATTTGATATATATGTTTGGACATGTTATTTGTTATAGCAGTCATCATCTGAAGACTCACTATTATTAAAAGTGGGTAAAGTATAATCGGAACAACCAACATCATTATCACTGTTTTTTTATCCCTTAATACATCCAGAGCTTCTTTTTTATATAAATTTTTTACATTTTTTAAATTCATACCCAGTCCTCCCCTCTCACGACAAGATTACTGAATACATCTCTTAAATTGTCTGAACCTCCCAAGTTTTTAAGCTCATCAACAGTTCCTTCTGCTGCAACTTTACCTTTATTGATTATTATAATTCTGTCACAAAGCTTTTCTGCCTCTTCCATATAATGTGTAGAATATAAAACCGCCTTTCCCGCTTCTTTTTCCTTCAACATAAAATTCACTATTGCGTTACTGCTTAAAATATCAAGTCCAAGCGTAGGTTCATCAAATATATAAAGTTTGGGATTGTGTATTATACATCTTGAAATAGATGCTCTCTGTGTCTGACCTGTAGATAGTTTCTCGATTCTGTTATCGATAAAGCTGTCCATATTGAGAACAGCTGAAATCATAGAAATTCTGTTTTTTATATCTTCATCTTCCATGCCATATAGTCTGCCTGCCATAGTCAAAAGTTCTCTCGTACTCAGTCTTCCATATAGTCTGGTATTGCCCGAAAGATATCCTATGGATTTTTTAATATCCGTATCATTAGTAATAAGTTTTTCATCCGCATAAATTTTCACTTCTCCCGAGGTCGGTTTCATAAGACTGCCAAGCATCCTAAGGAGGGTAGTTTTTCCTGCACCGTTTGGTCCGATAACACCCACTATCTCTCCAAGTCCTACCTTTATCGATATATCATCAACAGCATTAAAACTAACTTTTACATTATGCTTTTCATTTCTTACAAATGTTTTAATAAGATTATTTGCTTCAAGCACTTGCCGACTCTCCTTACATATTGGTTATATATGCCTCACTTCCGAGCTTTACATGAATTATTTTATGATTATATGTAACTTTATTATAATTAACCTTCAGTCTTGTAAATGGTTTAAGCTTTGTATCCTTAGGAAGGTACCTCATAACCGGTTCCTCATGCATAATTTTATAATCAGATCTCCAACTGTTAAAAAGTTTATAAGAGTCATCAACATAAAATCTTTTTTTCTTTTTAATGAAAATACTGTTTTTAAACAAAAAATTAATATAATTTGTTGCACCCTTTTCAGATGCTGCAAATACAAGCTCTGAATTAGGAAATCTGTCTGCTATCTTGCCAATGAGATCACATACATCATTTTTTTTCATATAGGATAAAGTATCATTGCAAACAAACATAACGCCTTGATTACGCTTGCATGCTATATCATCTATCCATGAAAAATCAAGAATACTTCTTCCTATTGTTTTTTCTCTGTCTCGTTCACCGTACATTGCACGTCTAACAGACATAATATTGTGAGTGTCTACACTATACCACTGTATTCTTCCGTTATCGAGCCTGCCAAACATATTATCCAGACCACAACCAAGATTAATAATTGTACACTTTGGAAATTTCATAATGTACTGTTTAACTTTTGCATCACAGGCTGCCATAGTTGTTGCCAATATAAGATTTCTATATTCACTCAACTTAGTATTAAGCTTGGAAAAATCAAATTTATGATCATATATAAATTTTGATGCCCATTCATCCTTTATTATATCCGGATATCGCTTTGACCAGTCAGACAAAAGCTTAAGCGGGTATATATCAACAAGTGAATTATCATATGTATTATCAACCACATCCAAAAGATATCCCTTTGCGTTTCTGGATGTTTCATCTTTTTCGTAAATCATAAAATCGTGGTTTGCATCATCAAACTCAAAGAATCTTGCATTGATTCCCTGTGCTTTTGCCTTATTATAAAATGCACGTGAGTAGCAATTAAACATGTCATTTACTCCGGAAAAAAGAACTACATCATCACACAAATCAGTATAATCCTCATAATAAGGGCTTGTATAATCTGTTTTAACGGCATAGTCTTTTACCCAGTAATCATTTATAAAATCTTTCATTGCCTGATTAAAAAAAACACGTCCGCTTCTGTCAACTGTATCACTTATTACCTCTTCGAGGTCCTTATCAAAAAACTCGGTGTCAATAAGTGGTGAAAGCATGATAAGCTGGTCAGGTTTTCTTAGTCCTTCCTTCCATGCAAGCATAGTAAGTGAAAGAGCCAATCCGGCACCTGAAGAATCACCCATAAGAATAATTTTTTTAACATCCATACCCATAGCAAAATCAGAGTACGCCTTACAAAGCATTTTAAAAGTTTCTCTGCAACAGTTTTCCGGAGCAAGCGGATACATTGGAACAAAAAGGCCACAACCTGTTCTCAACGATAATTTTGTAATAAAATCCCATTGTTCACTGTCAATATTAAAGCACATAGAGCTTCCATAAAGATAAACTATATAAGTTTCATTAAAGCCATCTCTCGGAATCATTCTGTAGCTTTTGTACCCCGACTCCATAAATTCATCTATCTCAAACTGTTTATTGAACCTGTCAATAACTCTGTCTATATATTTCTTTCTATCATTTAATATATATTTTTTGATTCCTTCAGTATTAAGTTTTACAACACTTGCAGAAAATTTTTTCATAGATTACTCCATAAACAACATATTATTTACAGCACATTTTATTATATCATCAATAAAGCAAAAAAGGAATCTCAAAGATTCCTTTTTTGTAACTATTCAAATGTTTGAGGTATTACCGTAATCGGCTGTGCAGCTATTCCTGTTTCGTTTTGTATCGATGAACTAATACTTTGAACCTTTCCGGTTGGAACATAACCTGTCTCGCCAAATAAGAACTCATGAAGTGCTGAAACGTTTGAAGCAAGATCGGCAGGAACCAAAATCGAACCTTTTGTATCATGAGTTATAGGTGTATAAGCAAATGGGAATCCCACCGTATCGCCAAGCTGATATTCAAACACCGCTTTTGCAAGAGATTTAATCTCATCCTCAGTCAAACTGGTTGCAATTTCAGGAAATACATCATCTATAATACTATCTATGGTTGATAAATCCGATGACTTTGTTTTTTCAAATATCTTAGTTATAACATCTCTTTGTCTTTCAGTTCTGGTTATATCGCCCTGATCAGTACTTCTTATTCTGGCATAAGCAGTCGCCTGAGTTCCGTTTAGCGTAAGATCTCCGGTTGTAAATACACCGTCTGAATATATTCCTGTTACGGCTATTTGCTCAGTTATTGCCATATTTAATATAGGAAGCTCATTTTCCTCAACATGAACTGTTATTCCACCCAAATCATCAATTGCCTTTGTCAACCCAAGGAAATTAACGGTAACAAAATCTGTTATCTGAAGATCCAGATTAGCATTTAGTGTTTTTATTGCAAGCTGCGGTCCACCATAAGCATAAGCTGCATTTACCTTGGAAGTTATACCTGAATCATTTTCAATTTCCAAAAGTGTATCTCTGTATATTGACACAATTTTTACTTCCTTAGTGTCATTATTAATGCTTGCTATCATTATGGAATCACTTCTTGTTCCCTGACCCAGATTGGTAACATCTCTAGAGTCAACTCCAAACAGGGCAATAGTTTTATAGTTTTCCTGTACCGTCACATCAAGTTCTTCATTGATTGCAAGATCTTCTTCATTAATTTCAACTTTATTAATCTTTTCAATTTTAGAATCTAAATAGTACATACTATAACCAACTATCATAAGTCCTAAAATGACTAACTCCGCAATAAATGCTATTATCCATTTGACAATTGATTTATTATTTCCTGATGATTCTTTATTTTGTTTTTTATTTACTTCTGTATTTTTCTTATGCACATTTTTATTATTATCCTTACTCATATTTCAACCTCTCATAAGTAATCGGTTTTTACCATCTGATATATGATAACTTATTACACAAAAAAAAACAACATCAATTGTAATTATTTTTCTACTGTGATATACTGACTAACAATAAATAATGGTGGTAAAAAAATGGATACTGGTAATATTTTAGATTTTTTAATAAGTGATAATTTGAATAAGAGTACAAAAAAAGAATGCCTTTGTGTTGTTATGCCGGCTTATAATGAAGCAATGCATATAAGAGAAAATCTTCTTAAGGCCTCACAGATCATCTCGGGTTTCGTTCACAATTATCGTATAATAGTTGTAAATGACGGCAGCTCTGACAATACTTTAGAAGAAATCATTTCCGCTTCAAATGCGGATTCAAAAATTTCTTATATAAGTTACAAACCAAATCAAGGAAAGGGTAAGGCCATAACTAACGGAGTTTTATATGCAAATTCTGAATACCTGGCTTTTCTCGACTCAGACCTTGAGTTAAATCCTTCTATGTTAAAAAGCTTTTTAAAGGCTATGAAGGACAACAATGCCGACATAGTAATCGGTTCAAAACTCCACAAAGATTCAAAGCTTGAATATCCTCTTACACGAAGAATAATGAGTATCGGATATTACATTGTTTTAAAAATATTATTCAGGCTTGAAATAAAAGATACACAGACAGGCATCAAACTTTTCCGAACACCTGTTATAAAATCACTTACATCAGATATGATTACTGACGGCTATGCCTATGACATCGAAATACTTGCTAAAGCCAATAAAGCAGGATGTAAAATAATAGAAATGCCTATTGAACTGAAATTCAAACGTGAACGCAAGGAAAAATCCCGCATTTCTTTTAAGACAAGCTTTAAAGTATTTAAAGATACAATTAAAATAAAAAAATCATTAATGTGACACGACAATAATGTGCTGCTTTTCTTTTTTATCAAAAAAAGGCGGCACATCGACATTAAAGCCGACATACCTGCCTATCTTGTCCATTTTTCTATTAAAACAATTCCTTTTCCAACTGATTGATATATGACTCTAAAAGCTGCATACGTTTAGTATACTCTGCTCTTGCAGCATCAGTCTTACATCTCCTTATCTTTGGCTTATTAATCCTATAATAGTTCTTAATCCTATAGTATGCTTTTTTATAACTTGGCTCATCCTCACAGGCGGTTGCCATGGAATCCCATATGACACTTACTGCACCAACCTCATCCAGCAAATCGGCATCCATAACTATCTTACACTCAAGTGAAAGCTCTGCTTCCGTATCCTTATCCTCATGTATCATTATTATCTCGCCGACCCTTTTGATAATCTCAGGCTCTACCCCGAGCTCATCAAGAAAATCAACTGCAAGCTCTGCACCAACCTCTTCATGCGGTCTCTCACTATCCCAACCTACATCATGAAGCAATGCCGCAAGTGCAATAATATCTATATCACCACCAAGCTTAGCCTGAAGCTTTATAGCCCATCTATATACGCGCATAGTATGCTCATATCTGCTTCTGAAAGGATAGTTGGAAGGACGTCCATTTTCAGCAGTCATTTTTTTTACGTATTCAATTACTTCTGAATAATTCATAGCCAGGTCCTCTTAAATCCGTATATTTAACGCTTCCTATCGCATTATTATCATATATTGTAACATTTAATTGTCAAAATTACAACCTTTAAATCAATTCGCATACTATTATATTATACAAAGATTTTTAAAAAAATTAATGCATTTTGCATAATTCGATTTATTTTTAGCAAATATGGTATTTTTTCTTCAAATTCCTATGGAAATTATCCTTAAAATCGGTTATCATATTGAAAGACATATGTATAAATGTGAAAAAGGAGATTGTGACTATGAAAGCTTACAAAGAAATGAGCGAAGATGAACTTTTATCTTTGAAAAAAGCTCTTGAAGAGCAATATAAAGTCGAAGAGGCAAAAGGACTTTCTCTCAATATGGCGAGAGGAAAACCGGGTCAGTCTCAGCTTGCGCTTGCCATGCCTATGCTTGATGTAATTAACAGCTCATCCGACATGAACACCGTTTTGGGTAACGACACCAGAAACTATGGTGACCTTGATGGAATCGGCGAATGCCGAAGACTCATGGCAGGCATGATGGGCGTTGAAAAGGACAATGTTATCGTATGCGGTAACTCAAGTCTTAATATTATGTATGATACAGTTTCACGTTCCATGACCTTTGGGGTAAATGGTTCTACACCTTGGTGCAAGTTAGATAAGGTTAAATTCTTGTGTCCTGTTCCCGGCTATGACAGACATTTTAAGATTACCGAAGTATTTGGAATAGAAATGATTAACATTCCTCTTGG
>JAFUEG010000241.1 GCA_017464045.1 Lachnospiraceae bacterium | reverse complement strand
TCTTCAGCGTTTACGTATCAGATAGACTTTGACGATAATCCTGAGGATGAAACAATCGATGAAAGAATTGAGCGTTTGAAGGTAATATTTGATACAAAGGATGTACGTAATGCATCGGATTATACCAACAATTCTACAGGTGTGTCGGGTACAATGCGTGCGGTTGAGTATCTTGCACTTGTCCTTACGGTTATTATAGCAGCGCTTATTGCGATACTTATGGAGCGTTCCTTCATAAGCAGGGAAAAGAACGAGATAGCACTTATGAAGGCTGTCGGAATAAAAAATAAAAGGATAATAATTCAGCATACTTTAAGATTTGTAATAGTTATGGTTCTTGCGATTATAATAGCAGCATTACTTGCAGTACCGATGACAAAGCTTTGTATCAATCCGATATTTGGAATTATGGGTGTGGCATATAGCCTTGAATATGAGATTAAGCCTTTGGAGGTTTTCATAATCTGCCCGCTTATAATACTTGTGGCAACGACAATAAGTGCATTTTTAACGGCACTTTATACCAATACAATCAAGGCATATCATACGGCGGATATTGAATAGTGCAAAAGATAATTAAAAAAATGTTTTGATTATAAGATAAAGAAATATGTATTATGAGTTGTTAAACAGTTTGAGTATGAATAATAAAAAGGAGAACAGATTATGGAAAAGATTTTAGAGGTAAAGGATTTATGTAAGACCTATGTTGTAAATAAGAGACAGAATAACGTACTTAAGAATGTTAATTTTGAAGTGAATGAAGGAGAAATGGTTGCAGTTATGGGACCGTCAGGCTCGGGTAAATCAACGCTTCTTTATACAGTATCGGGTATGGATGATGCGACTGCAGGAGAGGTTTCATTTGAGGGAAAAAACATAGCTGATATGAAAGAAAATGAGTTGGCTGAGTTCAGACTTGACAAGATGGGATTTATATTTCAGCAGATGTATATGTTGAAAAATCTTACTGTACTTGATAATATTATCTTACCGGCAGTAGAATCAAAAACCAATACTCTTAGCAAGAAAGAAAAGCTTGAAAGAGGACAGGAGCTTATGAGAAAGCTCAATATAATCGATACTGCCGATAATGATATAAATGAAGTATCCGGTGGACAGCTTCAGAGAGCCTGTATATGTAGAAGCATGATCAATAACCCTAAGATGATATTTGCAGATGAGCCTACAGGCGCTCTTAACCGCACATCTTCAGATGAGGTTATGGAGGAGTTAAACAAGCTAAATGATGAAGGTACAACCATCATGCTTGTTACACATGATGCGAGAGTGGCAGCCAAGTGTTCAAGAGTTTTGTTCATAGTCGATGGAAATATCAAGGGAGAGTTTTCTCTTGGCAAGTTAGAAGCCAAGCAGGATTTGCGTGATAGAGAGCGTTCGCTTAATAACTGGCTGATGGAGATGGGTTGGTAGGAATGATCATCAGCATGCGATTTATGAATAAAGCATGAGTTGGTTAAGTCAGAAGGAAAAATTTATGAATGACATACTGATAGTGGAAGACAATAAGGAAATATCAGGACTGCTTGCGGATTTACTTCGAGCGGAAAAATATATAGTAACGACAGTTGATAATGGAGAGAAAGCCTTGTCCGTATTTGAAAGATACGGAGCAAGGCTTGTCCTGCTTGATATCATGCTGCCGGGAATTGACGGCTTTTATGTATGTGAAAAAATAAGAAAAACCAGTGATACTCCGATTATAATTTTGAGTGCAAAGGTTGATAAAGATGACAAGCTTAACGGACTTATACTTGGTGCAGATGACTATATGGAAAAACCATATGATATAGATATACTGCTTGCCAAGATACAGGGGATATTTAAAAGAAGATATTCCATGGATGAGCTTACCTGCGGAGAGCTTGTACTTAATAAGATAGAAAAGACCGTTACAAAAAAGGGGAAGAGTATCGAGGTAAGAGCAAAGGAATTTGATCTTTTGCTGCTTTTAATTGAAAACAGGGGAAAGACTCTTTCCAAGGATTACATTTTTAATTATATATGGGGAAGAGACAGTGAGTCTGAGCTTCAGACACTCACCGTGCATATAAAGTGGTTAAGAGAAAAAATTGAGGATGATCCTAAAAATCCAAAGCATATCCTTACGGTATGGGGTACAGGATATAAGTTTGATTGAACCGGAGCTTATATGGTATGAAAAAATATGACAGGATAATTTTAATATTTGCTTTTATAATCATATTGATGCTTACAGCTGTCAATGTGATTTTTTCAGGTGTCCAAAAGAACAGTGATCATAGAGAATACAGAGTCGAGATAAACAGACTTGCGGACGAGATAGAAAGAGGAAATGAACCGGATATCTCACAGTGCTCATATGTGGTGGCGGTAGTTACGGCAGATGAAGCTGATGTAACAGAAGTGGCAGATGATGGTAATGATTACAGTTTGCAAAATAATGATGAACCGGAATATGTTAGCGCTTTATTTTATAACAGCAACTATGACTATGTTATAAAAAATATAAATGGAAAGCTTTATCGATTTGATTATATTATAAATGATGAGGCTGATTTAAATGGCAGAATAAAAATAAATATTATTATGATTATCGTGTCAATTGTAATGCTTGCAATTTTGCTGTATATAAGAAAGCAAATTATAAAACCCTTTTATGTGTTGTCAGAGATTCCGGCAGAGCTTGCTAGAGGAAATCTGACCGTTCCGATAAAGGAAAATAGGAGCAAATTTTTCGGAAGATTTACATGGGGACTTGATATGCTTCGTGAAAAGCTGGAGGATGATAAAAGAAAGGAGCTTTCTCTTCAAAAGGAAAAACAGACCTTGCTTTTATCCATTTCACATGACGTTAAAACACCCCTTTCGGCTATCAAGCTTTATTCATCGGCGCTTTCAAAGGGAATTTACAGCGATGAAGATAAGAAAAAAGAAGCTGCTTACGGAATAAGTGAAAAGGTTGATGAAATAGAAAAATATGTTACCGATCTTACCGAATCCGCAAGCGATGATTTCCTTAATCTTGAAGTTAAAAAAGGAGACTTTTATCTTTCAAAACTGATGGATGAAATAAAGGATTATTATAAGGACAGACTTTCATTAAACAAGTCGGATTTTGTGATTGAAAAATATAATGATTGTATTATATCCGGCGACTTTGACAGAAGTGTTGAGGTGCTTCAAAACATATTTGAAAATGCGATAAAGTATGGAGATGGAAAGAAAATTTCCGTAAGCTTTGGTGATGAAGAGGACTGCCGCCTTGTAACAGTTAAAAACTCCGGATGCGGGCTTCCTGAATCAGAACTTGTGCATGTATTTGACAGCTTTTGGCGCGGTTCAAACAGTGATGGAAGGGACGGAAGCGGACTCGGTCTTTACATTTGCAAAAAGCTTATGCATATGATGGAAGGCGATATATATGCAAGAGTTGATAATGGTGATATGATGGTTACGGTGGTGTTTAAGAGAGGGTAGAATAAAAAATAATCAGTGAGGTATCAAATTTATGAATAAATCTGAAAAAACAAATGTGATGCGCGTACTTGAGCAAAAGAAGATTTCGTATGAAAGTCACACCTATACACAGGACGCTTCTACAAGCGGTGAAGAGATAGCTAAGATACTCGGTGAAGATCCGGATTGCGATTTTAAGACTCTGGTTACGAGAGGTAAGACAGGGCAGTATTATGTATTTGTGGTTCCGGTTGCAAAGGAGCTTGATTTGAAAAAGGC
>JAFUEG010000240.1 GCA_017464045.1 Lachnospiraceae bacterium | reverse complement strand
GGAAAAAAGGATGAGGCTAATAATATGGCTTTCACAGGTTTCGCACTTTCTCTTATTCTGGGAGTAATAGTAGCGGCAGTGGGCATAGCTCTGTCGCCATATATAGCAAGAGTTATCGGTGCGACTGATTCAACCATTGAGGATACCTTAAGCTATATGAGAATTATAATGCTTGGTGCACCTTTTATGATGGGACAATTTGTTATCAATAATCAGCTCAGATTTCAGGGCAGTGCCATGTTTGCCATGATAGGACTTATGTGTGGTGCAGTTATAAATATTGTACTTGACCCGCTGCTTATACTTACCTTTGATATGAAGGTAAAGGGTGCTGCTATTGCTACAATCTCAGGTCAGATTGCAAGCTTCATAGTTTTGCTTATAGGCAGTAAAAGAGGGGAAAATATAAGACTTGCCATACATAATATTCACATAAACGGGCATTATTTATATGAGATATTAAATGGTGGAATTCCTTCACTTTTTAGACAGGGACTTGCTGCTGTTGCGACCATGCTTTTAAATCATGCTGCCGGAGGACTTGGCGGTGATGCGGCTATAGCAGGTATGTCGGTTGTCACAAGAGTCATGATGCTGGTATGCTCGGCACTTATCGGCTTTGGACAGGGTTATCAGCCGGTGTGCTCCTTTAATTATGGAGCTAATTTAAAAAAACGTGTAAGGGAAGGATATTTCTTTTGTGTAAAGTACGGGACAATATTTTTATTTGCGGTAGGTGCACTTTGCTTTGTGTTTGCTCCTCAGATTGTGGGCTGGTTCAGAGATGATCCTGATGTTATAGCTGTAGGTAAGGTGGCACTTAGATGTCAGGCGGCTGTGCTTTTTTTAAATGCCACAACAATTATAACCAATATGATGCTTCAATCCATAGGTAAGGGCTTTAAGGCATCTGTTACCGCTTCAGCACGTAACGGTATATTTTTTATTCCACTCATACTTATACTTCCGAAAGCCTTTGGACTTCTTGGAGTTGAGATTACACAATCCTGTGCAGATGTACTTTCTTTGTTCTTATCGGTACCTCTTGCGGTTTCTGAGCTAAAGAAGATGAAAGAGTAAAGAACGGAATGCGATGCAGTTTATTTATAAGGATAAAGTCGAGAAAAAAGTTTATCGAAAGTGAATTTTTTTCTTGACATTTACCTTAAAGACCATTATACTAACTAAGGTGTCGATGCGGCATATGGGATCTTAGCTCAGCTGGGAGAGCATCTGCCTTACAAGCAGAGGGTCACAGGTTCGAGCCCTGTAGGTCCCATTTTATGCACACGCCCGCGTAATGAAATTTGTTACTGCGTGACACACGGGCGGCGTGGCGAGTAGGATGCTTACTCGATTAAAAATAAATATGGCGGGATAGCTCAGTTGGCTAGAGCACATGGTTCATACCCATGGTGTCGAGGGTTCAAATCCCCCTCCCGCTACTAAAAACACTTTATCAAAAAGTGTTTTTTTCTCTTTTAAGACAAATTTTCCTAATATAACAAAAAAAGATTTGAATTGTATTGTTTTATCTGTATAATAAATTAATGTATAAGTTTAAGATATAAAAAGAAAAACTAATTTATATAGCATTAGTTTATATAGCATATGGAGGCTTGAATATGAGAATCGGAACAGGCTATGATGTTCATAGATTGGTAGAAGGCAGAAAGCTGATAATCGGCGGAGTGGATATACCTTATGAAAAAGGATTACTCGGACATTCGGATGCAGACGTATTGCTGCACGCTATTATGGATGCAATTCTCGGTGCTGCGGCACTTGGAGATATAGGAAAGCATTTTCCTGATACGGATGAAAAATATAAAGGAGCAGACAGCATTATGCTCTTAAAAGAAGTTGCCCGTATGATAGATGAAAAAAATATGCTTGTGGGAAATATTGATGCAACTATTATTGCCCAGGCACCAAAGCTTAGACCATATATAGATAATATGAGAGAAAACATTGCCAATGCTTTAGGCATAGATATAGAACAGGTAAATGTTAAGGCTACCACTGAGGAAAAACTCGGATTTACCGGAGAAGGACTTGGCATAAGCGCCCAAGCTGTATGCCTTCTTGAAACAGTCAATAATTTTGATTACAGATTTAGCAGTGATGTGAGCAGCTTTGCCGGATCTGAATGTGGAGCCTGCGGAGGATGTCCGATGCGTAATAACTGATGTGATTACGTAAGCTTAAAAACGAAAGAATTTTTATGAACGGAGGAAGAATATGTTTTGTAATGAGTGTGGCACAAGTCTAAAGGAAGGAAGTATGTTTTGTTCAGTCTGTGGTGCAAAGGTTAAAACCATGGATTTTGGTAATGACATAGGTAATCAACAGCCGCAAAATAATGTTATGACGCAGTATAATACGGAGGCTCAACAGCCACAAAACATTATGCCGCGGTATAATATGGAGGTTCAGCAGCCAAACATCAGTGTCCAACAGCCTCAGAATAATTATTCGTCTATGCAGTATAATACTGAAAATGCAACAATTCAGAATAATAATTCTATACCTGTGGCAGAGACTTCGTCCAATAAAAAACTTATAATCATACTGTCTGTTATATCTTCTTTAATATTGGTAGCTATAGTAGCTTTAATTATTATATTTGTAATTCCTAAGAAATCAAAGGATGATTCTACCGACGACGAATATATTGTCGACTCTGTTAAAGAGCAATATGAAAGGGAAGAAGACGCTCGTACCACGACAGAAGAAGCGGAAAATACGGAGGCTGTGGTAGTTGATACCTCGTATAACGGTCTTTTAAATAATCTTGCTAATCTTGCGCCGGTTACAATAAAATTTGTATCCTCTGATGTATCGGATTATCCAAATGTTAAAGCATATTTTACTGTAGAGGATTCATCGGGAGAGACGGTTATGCTTTCTTCTCCTAATGTTGCAATCAAGGAAAAAATATCCAATGGAGCAGAGGTGGAACGCGAAATTAAATCCTTTGAACAGCTTGAAGGACGAGAAGGTATCAGCATTGAGCTTGTAGCTGATAAATCCGGAAGCATGGAAGCTGATATTGGAACAATGCAAACTATTATGAGCCAGTTTGTCAATGCTCTTGATTATAATACCGGTGACATGGTTGAACTTATTGCTTTTGATTCGTATGTTATGTATATGTGTACCTACACTCAGGATACGAGTCTTCTGAATAACGGTATATATAATATGACAACTTACGGTGAAACTGCTCTTTATGATGCTTTGTATGAAGCTGTAAGAAATGCCGGAAGTAAAGAAGGTGCAAGATGCGTAATTGCATTTACCGATGGTATAGATAACTGCAGTGTTCATACTTCTGATGAAGTAATTAACCTTGCCAATACCTATGCCGTTCCGATTTTTATAATAGGTACATATAGCGGAGATTACAGTATTTATTCGGATATCACAAGCAGAACAGGTGGAATGTATTGGGACATTTCTTCTGTATCAGATATGTCGACTATACTTGATTCCATATATACAAGAGAAAAGAATATGTATTGTCTGGAGTATGTTTCAGACTCATCAGCTGATGCTTATTCCGAAAGAAATATATCCTGTGTAATATCAGATGATACATGTGGTTCTTCTCTGAGCACAACCTTTACTGCAACCGAGACTCTTGAAAAGGAAAAACATGAATCAAGATATGAACTCATTGTTGAAGATATTTCATGGAGTGAAGCCAACGAAGCCTGTCTGAGAAAGGGTGGACATTTGATAACCATAACCTCACAGGAGGAAATGGATATGGCTGTTGCAATGGCATCCGAAAAGGAACTTAGATTTGTATGGATGGGTGGATATACTTCCATACGTAATGATATAGCATATGGCCATTGGATAACAGGTGAACCGTTTGAATTTCAGCCATGGTATCCGGGAGAACCTTCAAGAACTGATGAAGATGGTGCGGATGAGATGTATCTTATGCTATGGCAGGTCAATGATGAGTGGTCATGGAATGACCAGAGAAATGATCCTGTAGGTGATACAGGTCTTGCCTACTTTAAGGGAAAGACAGGCTATATCTGTGAATATGAGGATTAATAATATGTCAGGCAGAAATAATAAAAGAAAAAAGACAAGAAAGCTTTTAACAGGTGTAGTTATCATAGATATTATTGCAATTGTTGCCATAATTCTTGTATATGTTAATTATATAAAACCCGTAAATAAAGAAAAGACGTCCGGTAAGGATAATGTAACCACAACTGAATATATTTCCGAAACGTTTCCCGAGCTTCAGCCGGATGATTTATCTACCGATGTTGAAGTTGATTTGAGTACTGATACGGGGGCTTTGGTTGATGAACCTGTTGTATTTGATCAGGCATTGTCATATGCTGAGGGCATGCTTGGCAGTATGTCACTTCATGAAAAGGTATGTCAGATGTTTATTGTGACCCCTGAATCGGCAACAGGATATCAGGTTGTAACCGAGGCGGGTGAAACCTCTAAGCAGGCACTTGTTGATTATCCGGTATGCGGATATATATATTTTGCACAAAATCTTGCGAGTGTAGAACAAACAAAAAATATGCTGTTAAATGTAAAGCAGTATGGTATGGATTCAAATGGAATACCATTTTTTACAGGTGTCGATGAGGAAGGCGGAGTGGTTGCAAGATGTGCCGACAAGCTTGGTACAACAAGCTTTAATTCCATGTATTATTATCGTTCTGAAGGAACGGAAACAGCATATAATAATGCTTATACAATTGCTTCTGATATATCAGGGCTAGGATTTAATCTTGATTTTGCTCCTGTGGCAGATACATGGTCTAACAGTGCCAATACCGTTATAGGAGAAAGAGCATACAGTACTGATTATCAGGAAGCGGCTGCACTTGTCGCTGCTGCGACAAAGGGGTTTAATGATGGTGGAGTGGTAAGCTGTATAAAGCATTTTCCGGGACATGGAGATACCATGGAGGACAGTCATAAGAGTGCAGCTTATATTCATAAATCTCTTGCTGATTTAACAGATGAAGATTACCTTCCTTTTAAGGCCGGCATAGAGGCAGGAACAGGTATGGTTATGGTAGGACATCTATATCTTTCCGATGCAGATATTACTTCGTCCGAGGATAATTATCCTGCATCTCTTAATTATAAGGTTATCACAGGTGAGCTAAGAGAAAAGCTTGGGTATGACGGAGTTGTTATAACGGATTCTCTTGCGATGGGCGCTATTTCAAATTATTATTCAAGTGGTGAAGCGGTGTGCCTTTCCGTAAAGGCAGGAGCAGATATCATGCTTATGCCGGCAGATTTTAAATCGGCAGTAGCTGCTTTGGAACAGGCTGTGGAATCAGGAGAGATATCTGAAGAGAGAATAGATGAGAGTGTGAGAAGAATTTTGGTTCTTAAATATAATTCTTTGATTAAGGAATAAAGCGCAGTAAATAGTATAAAAACGCATAAAATAAAAACCTTAAATTGTGAAAAATGTGGTAAATGTCAAATTATTTCATTTTAAGGTTTTTATTTTTTTTTACTTATGTTATAATAACGAGCGTGAGTGAAAATCAAGCCGTTTGCAAAGCAAAAATGATGAGTATCGAAGATGCACGCTTGAAAAAATGGTGAACTTAAGCTTGGAATTATTTGAATGGAGGATGCTCTAGTGTATAAGATTGTAAAAAAAGAAGTTTTAAACCGTGATGTTATCTTGTTAGAGGTTGAAGCACCTTATGTTTCAGCAAGATGTGAGGCCGGTCAGTTTGTAATTGTAAGAATGGGAGAGGATGGAGAAAGAATTCCTCTTACCATAGCTGATTTTGACAGAGAAAAAAATACGGTTACACTCGTTATCCAGATGGTTGGATATTCTACAAAACTTATGGGTAAGCTTGAGGAAGGAGATTATTTCGATGACTGTGTCGGTCCTTTGGGACAGCCTGCACCGCTCAATGAAAAATGGAACAGAGTGGTAGGTATAGCAGGCGGACTTGGAGCTGCTCCTTTATATCCTCAGTTAAGAAAGCTTGCTGAGATGGGAGTTAAGGTAGATGTTATCATCGGCGGACGTTCTGCTGAGTATGTAATATTTGCCGATAAATTCAAAGAATTCTGTGATAATGTATATATAATGACAGATGATGGTTCTCTTGGCGGTAAGGGTTTTGGTGTTGATAAATTAAAAGAGCTTGTTGCAAATGGTGAAAAGTATGATCATGCGATTGCGATAGGTCCGCTTATCATGATGAAATTCGTGGTACTTGCAACTAAAGAGATGAATCTTCCTACTGCAGTTTCTTTAAATCCGATTATGATTGACGGAACAGGTATGTGTGGAGGCTGTAGAGTTACCGTTGGCGGTGAAACAAAGTTTGCCTGTGTCGACGGTCCGGACTTTGATGGATTTGAAGTCGATTTCGATGAATGTATAAAGAGACAATCCTTCTTTAAGGAAGAAGAACATGAATGTATGATGAAGATAGGAGAGTAGGAATATGCCAAACATGAGTATGACAAAGGTTCCAATGCCCGAGCAGGAGCCGGATGTAAGAAATAAAAACTTTGAAGAGGTTGCAACAGGCTATACAAAAGAGATGGCTATGGAAGAAGCAACAAGATGTCTTAATTGTAAGCATAAGCCATGTGTAAGCGGCTGCCCTGTAAATGTTCCTATTCCGGAATTTATAGAGGCTGTTGCTGCCGGAGATTTTGACAAGGCTTATGAAGTAATAACCAGTGAAAATGCACTTCCTGCAATCTGCGGTCGTGTATGTCCGCAGGAAAACCAGTGTGAAGGAAAGTGTGTAAGAGGTATCAAGGGCGAGTCGGTATCCATCGGACGTTTGGAGAGATTTGTTGCTGATTACCATATGGCACAGGGAATAAAATCAACCCCTGACATTGAGAAAAACGGTATAAAGGTTGCAGTAGTCGGTTCAGGTCCTGCAGGTATAACCTGTGCAGGAGAGCTTGCAAAGAAGGGCTATGATGTAACTATATTTGAAGCATTACATAAGGCAGGAGGAGTACTTAGCTACGGAATTCCTGAATTCAGACTTCCAAAGTCACTCGTTGCAAAGGAACTTGAAAATGTAACCGATTTAGGCGTTACTATAGAAACAAATGTAGTAGTAGGACGTTCCATAACCGTTGACGAGTTATTTGAAAAAGGCTATCAGGCAGTGTTCCTCGGAACCGGAGCAGGTCTTCCTAACTTCCTCAGAATACCGGGAGAAAACCTTCTCGGAGTTTACTCTGCAAATGAGTTCCTTACAAGAGTAAATCTTATGAAGGGATACAAAAAGGGTGAGGCACCTACTCCTGTTAAGGTTGGAAAAAATGTTGCGGTTGTCGGAGCAGGTAATGTTGCTATGGATGCTGCAAGAACAGCTAAGAGACTCGGAGCTGAAAACGTTTATATTGTATATAGAAGAAGTGAGGATGAAATCCCTGCAAGAGCAGAAGAGGTAGAGCATGCTAAAGAAGAAGGAGTAATCTTTAAGCTTCTCAATAACCCTTCAAAGATTCTTGGCGAAGACGGATGGGTTAAGGGTATCGAGGTTGTTAAACAGCAGCTTGGAGAATCGGATGCATCAGGCAGAAGAAGACCGGAACCTATCGAGGGTTCAAACTATATAATAGATGTTGAAACTGTTGTAATAGCTATAGGTCAGTCACCTAACCCTCTTATCAGACAGACCACTGAAGGCCTTGAAACCCAGAAATGGGGTGGAATCATCGTAGATGAGGAGACCGGAGAGAGTACAAGAAAGAACGTTTATGCCGGCGGTGATGCAGTTACAGGTGCCGCAACAGTTATACTTGCAATGGGTGCAGGTAAGAAAGCTGCAAAGGCAATTGATGAGTCCTTTAAAAATGATTAATGGGTAGGTTTATTTAAGATGGATAATTATACTGAGCAGTTAATAAGTGTCAAGCCACGATTAAAACAATTAATGCCTTTATTTGTGGCAATCATGATAACTTCGTTTGGCGTTATGATAGCAGTTTTTATAAATTTCAGTACGGGTGCAATGCTTGTTATAATTGGAGGAATTGCTATACACTTTACTAAAAACAATATGTTATTAGAGTATGAGTATATTTTCACTAATGGAGATTTTGAGGTTGCAAGGATATTGGCAAAATCCACAAGAAAAAATATATGTGAAATAAACGAGGAGGATTTAAAAAGGATTCTACCTTATAACTCTGATAAGTTTCAAAATGAGTTGGATATAAATTCAAAAATGAAGGTAAAGGATTATTCGTCAGGTGAAAAAAACGAAAGAAAAGATTGCTTTGCTTTTATAAAAAATGATAATGGCAGAGATTTGGCCATAATACTTGAACTTAACGACAAAAATAAGGATTATATCAAGTCAGTATATAAAAATAAAATAGAATTATAAAATCAGTAAGATAAAAAGGCTTTTGTTGCTATACTTTTATAGTGACAAGGGCTTTTTTTTATAATAAAACATGGTTGAAATATTAGTTTTTGATAAGATATATTTAGGCAAATTAATGTATAAATTCAAGATAAAATCATCAAAATAGTATTGTTGAGGATAAGGAGAAACGCAGATGAAAAGATGGTCAAAAAAAATAAAAAAAGTCAATCCGTTAGTTATAAAAAACATTTTTGAAAGTATGATTTTATGGATTACAGGAGGATTATTTTATTTTTATTTAGAGATAGCATATAGAAATTATTCACATTATTCAATGATATTTTGCGGAGGCTTCTGTTTTTTAATAGTGGGTTCAGTGGGAAACTATATATTAAAGAATATTAAACCGGTGTATAAGTCAATACTACTAATAATGTTCTTTGGAGCCTTGATTATAACAACATTGGAATTGTTTACAGGTATAATTGTTAATTTGAAATTTGATATGGGAGTATGGGATTATTCTTCGTTAAAATATAATGTTTATGGACAAATCTGTCTTGGATATACTTTGATTTGGGCACTTCTGAGTTTGTTGTGTGTATATTTTATAAACATCATAAAAACATATATATTTGAAAAATAAATCGGAGCTGAAATGACAGCTCCGATTTATAAAATATTCTATGTAAATTACACATTATGGCTCCAACGGAGTCATCTTTAATCCTTTGTACATTTTGGTATATAAGCTTTTTTCATCCTGATAAAGCATATAACCACGTGGACCATCTTTTACAACATATGCATACTTATTTTTTTGTACGTTCATATATAAAACCTCGTCTACATTAAGCTCCTTAGCCTTAGCCTTAGCAGTGTACACGTTAAGTGGCTCTAATTTAAATTTTTTTACAGCCTGATCAACTGTCATGTTAACTACCTCCCTGAAAGTAACTGATTTTAATGCTTGATAATAATTATACAAATGAATATAATTATCAGTAGGCATTAACGTACATTCTCTTCTAAAGATAGTATATGGTATATTATTTACAAAGTCAATTGTTAAATTGTAATAAAAATAATTTTTTTTGAAAAAGGAGTAAAATGGAAAAGGAAAAATTGCTTCTGCATGCATGTTGTGCTCCATGCAGTTCGTATGTTCTTGAATTTCTTGAAAATACATATGATATAACAGTGTTTTATTATAATCCCAACATAACTGATGAAATGGAGTATAATAAAAGAGTTGCTGAGATAACAAGATTTATAAATACAGCCCCATTCACAAAAAATGTAAAGTTTATTGAGGGCAGATATGATCCTGAGCTTTTTTTGCATATATCAAAAGGATTGGAAAATGAACCGGAAAGAGGAAAAAGATGCTATAAATGCTATGAGCTTCGTTTGGATGAAACGGCCAGATATGCAAAGGAAAAAGGGTTTGATTTATATACTACTACGCTTTCAATAAGTCCGCATAAAAATGCCGAATGGCTAAATGAGATTGGACTAAGACTTTCTGAAAAATATGAAATGAATTATTTATACAGTAACTTTAAGAAAAATAACGGCTATTCGAGATCTATTGAGTTGTCAAAGGAGTATAACCTTTACAGACAAAATTTCTGTGGATGCATTTTTAGTAAACAAGAAAGTATAAAAAGAGAAAAAAATAAAGAAGGTTATTAGCTTTTTTAATGCAAAAGCGATAATTATTTAATTTTAAACTTGTTTATAAAAAATATATATAGTAAAATTATCATTGTTAGATTACGGATTTATAAAAATGTGTTTATAAGATTGTTTATGGCTTCCTTTTGCTTTTGACTAAGTTTGTTATAATTTTGTAAAAGCTGCTGATCGGATAGCGATAAATCATCTATTGAATAGCATTTAAAATTTTTATATTCAGGTGAATAAGAAAGACTCTTCTCCGGTATTAAAGAACAGATTAATTCCATTGGGTTTATTTGGTAAAAAGCTGATAGATTAAGCAGACTTTCGAGTGTGGGAGTGCGGACTCCGAGCTCATATCTTGAGTAAGTTGTTCTTGATAATCCTAATATGTCAGCAATTTCATTTTGACTTAACGAACGTTCTTCTCTTTTTACTTTTAAAAGAGACGCCAGATTTTGGTTTTGAGTTGCTTTTTTTCTCCCTTGCATTGATTTATACCTCGTTTGTTATATTTATATTTTTTTGTCAGTACCGGATTTAGATGGAAAGAATCCATTGATAAAGCGGAGTCTTTCCGACAGAGACATTGACGAATATATATCCAAAAGCAAGGAACATTCTGTTTTTGGAATTTTGTTTTTTGAATTAGGTTTGCGAATGTTCATTGCTGAATTCATAAAAAACAGAAAAAGGTTTGTATCAAGAATAATGGATAGTTCCGCCAACGTGTTTACATCAGGTAAACGCAGTCCTTGTTCATAACTGCTGTAAGCCTGTCTTGATATCCCTAGTTCTTTTGATATATCCAATTGTGTCATATGTCGATTTTGACGAATGGTCTTTAGACATAAAGCAAAATCACGACAAGACATTACAATTCACCTCCGTGATTTATAAATTTAGCATATTTTGACAGATTTTCAAAGTTAAATTAATTAACCTTCAGGTATAAAAAGGAGAGATACTATGAGTAAAGCAGATGATTTGTTTATTAAAATGTGTACTGATATTATAGAAAATGGCTACAGTACGGAAGGCGAAAAAGTAAGACCTAAGTGGGAAGATGGAACGTTTGCATATACTATAAAAAGATTTGGGGTTGTAAACAGATATGATTTATCAGAAGAATTCCCGGCTATAACTTTAAGGAAAACATATATAAAGTCTGCCGTTGATGAAATGCTTTGGATATGGCAGAAAAAATCAAATAATGTTCATGATTTAAAAAGTCATATATGGGATGAATGGGCCGATCCTGACGGCTCAATCGGAAAAGCCTATGGATATCAGATGGGAGTAAAACATCAGTATAAGGAAGGTATGATGGACCAAGTAGACAGGGTGATATACGATTTAAAAAATAACCCATACAGCCGGAGAATTATGACGAATTTATATGTGCATCAGGATCTTAGTGAGATGAACCTTTATCCTTGTGCTTACAGTGTTACATTTAATGTAACCGGTGATAGATTAAATGCTATTCTGAACCAACGGTCACAGGATGTTCTTGCAG
>JAFUEG010000239.1 GCA_017464045.1 Lachnospiraceae bacterium | reverse complement strand
ATGACAAAGGGTGTTGAGCGGGTTGTTTCCGATGCGCTTAAGGCAACCTTAAAAAATCCGAGAGAAAGTGCATTTATGGTAAGGTTTGCGGCTGCCAGTAAAAAGGCTTCACAAAAGCGGAAGGCTGCCAAAGAAGCAGGGGAGCATATTCCACCGTTTCTTATAGCCAGCGTAACAAGCGAATGTAACTTGCATTGCGCCGGCTGTTACTCCAGATGTAATCATGCTACTACGGATTCGGAACCGGTCAGTCAGCTTACCGGTGAGGAATGGCTTCGCGTATTTGAAGAGGCAGATGATATGGGAGTAAGCTTTATATTGCTTGCAGGCGGTGAACCTATGCTTCGCAAAGACATTATAGAGGCAGCAGGTAAAAAATCAAATATTCTTTTTCCTATATTTACCAACGGAACATTTATGGGCGAGCATTATTTTGAATTGTTTGACAGATGCCGAAATCTGATTCCGATTATGAGTATCGAAGGAGAAAAGGAAAGCACAGATATCAGGCGTGGAGCGGGTATATATGACAAACTCATATCAAACATGGATGAGCTTAATAAACGTGGACTTATATATGGAGCTTCTGTCACGGTAACTACTCAGAATATCAAGGAGGTTACATCCGAAACATTTTTAAATAACCTTTCCGAAAGAGGCTGTAAAGCTGTGATATTTGTTGAATTTGTACCTGTAACGGATGACAGCAGGGAGCTTGCGCCGGGAGATGAAGAACGTGAATATCTTCGAGAAGAAATAAACAGGCTTCGTAAGGAGCATCCTGAGATGGTATACATATCATTTCCGGGTGATGAAAAAAATTCCGGAGGATGTGTGGCGGCAGGCAGAGGCTTCTTCCATATTAATTCACATGGAGGAGCAGAACCGTGTCCGTTTTCACCGTATTCGGATGTCAATATAAAAAATACATGCTTGCGTGAAGCACTTCACTCACCGCTTTTTGAGGCGCTGCGTAGCGGAAATCTCCTTGTGGATGACCATAACGGTGGATGTGTGCTTTATGAAAAACGTGAGCTTGTTGAACAGCTTATGGAAGGAAAGGCTGTATAAAGAAGGGAGAGCCTATGCAGTATAGAAAGGATAAAAACGGAAATGAACTTTCGGTGCTTGGCTTTGGCTGTATGAGATTTACCAAAAAGGGTGGTAATATCGATATAGATAAGGCTGAAAAGGAAATAATGGCTGCTTATGCAGCGGGTGTAAATTATTATGATACGGCATATATATATCCGGGCAGCGAGGTTGCTATAGGAGAAATATTTGAGAGAAACAATATAAGAGAGAAAATTAAGATAGCGACAAAGCTTCCTCAATATCTTATAAGTAACAGGACTGCACTTGATAAATATTTTGATGAGGAATTAAAGAGGTTAAGAACGGATTATATAGATTATTATCTTATGCATCATCTGACGGATGTTGCAATGTGGGAGAAACTCAAGGCTGTCGGCATAGAGGAATGGATAGATGAGAAAAAGAAATCCGGAGTGATTCGTAACATCGGATTTTCTTATCACGGGAATACGGATAATTTTTTAAAGATTTTAAATGATTATGACTGGGATTTCTGCCAGATACAGTATAACTATCTTGATGAAGATACCCAGGCAGGAGTAGATGGACTCAAGGCGACAGCAGATAAGGGTATACCTGTTGTAATCATGGAACCTCTTCGCGGCGGAAAGCTTGTAAATATGCTTCCTGACGGAGCAAAAAAGGCATTTAAGGAAAGTAGTCGCGGGTGGACTCCGGCAGAGTGGGCATTCCGGTGGCTTTATAATCAGGAGGCAGTAACGGTAGTTCTATCAGGTATGAATTCCGTAGAGATGGTAGAGGAAAACTGCAAGACGGCATCGGAGGCTTTACCGGGACATCTGACAGAGGAGGATTTCAAAACCTTAGATGTAGTAAAGGAAAAAATCAGGGAAAATGAAAAGGTTGGATGTACGGGCTGCAGGTATTTTATGCCGTGTCCGAAGGGAGTAGATATACCGGGAACATTCAGGTGCTATAATGCCATGTACACCGAGTCAAAGAGAGGGGGAAGATTTGAGTTTGCCCAGACTGTTGGACTTACCAAGGAGCCTGCATTTGCATCCCAGTGTATAGAGTGCGGAAAATGCGAAAAGCACTGCCCTCAAAATATTCCGATAAGGCAAAAGTTGAAAGAGGCAGATAAGGCATTGAGGCCGCTTCCGTATAAAGTTGGAATTAATATCGTTAGAAAGTTTATGTTCAGGAAAGCGAAAACAAAATAAGTTTGTTATGAAGAACAGGCACCTTATCACATCCATGCAAAGCTCGTTGACACTCACGCTTTGCTTAGGATGTGATAAGGTGCCCGTTCTAAATAATAAACTATAAAATCTCCATTGACAGGTTAGCTTCAGCTAACTATAATAATATTATATTTTTTAGTTAGTTGAAAGGGAGAACCGCAATGAGTGAGAAAATCAGTATAAAAAAAGATACAGTAATGGAAACCTTAGTGCTTCCTCTTTATGGCAGGGCATATTGTTCTAAATATTATCCGGATGTATTTCCTGATAAGGAAGCAGAGGCGTTAATAGACAAGATTGACTATGATTTTGAACATCTTAATACCAATAAAATGACGACTCTTGTGTGGGCGATACGAAAGAGATTTCTATGTGATCGTGCAAAGGAATATCTAAAAAAGAAGCCTTATGCTACTATCGTAAATCTTGGATGTGGTGCAGATAATAGCTTTCCGGAGGTAGATAACGGAAAATGCAGATGGATTAATCTGGATTTGCCGGATATAATCGAAGCGAGAAAAAGCCTTTTTACTTTGCGTGACCGTGAGAAAAATGTTCCTTGCAGTGCTTTTGATACGGCGTGGTTTGAAGAGGTTGAAACAGCACCGGAGGATGGTCTTTTTATAATAAGCGGTGGTGTTTTGATGTACTTTGATGACGATACGGTAAAGGGTCTTTTTACAGCTCTTGCGGAAAGATTTCCGGGTGGTGGAATATGCTTTGATGCGGAAAATCAGGCAGGCACGGATAAATCCAATAAGGTTCTTGAAAAAAGCGGTAATACAAATCTTTGCCTGCTCGTTGTGGATGATGCAGAGACAAAATTCAGACCTTGGTCAAAAAATTTCGGTAAAATTATATCCTTTGACAGGCTGCCTGAATATGTAAGTAAGGCAAAGTCGGTTCCGTTTATGACCCGCAAGATAGTTGGTATGGGTATGAAAATGGGATATGTAAAAATAGTAGAGATAATGTTTAAATAACAATATGTGACAAGGAGTCTTTTCATCTGTCACATACTTATAACTGAAGAAAGTACTGACCGGTTGCGTAGGATACCTGATCTGCATCATGTATCTTGTCCTGTGGCAGGCTTGTACCGATTAAAAATGGTGAGGTTTTGATATGGTTTTTCATATTCTGCCTTACCATTTTTTCATCATAATTGGCATAGCAGTAACGGCACAGATGTCCGCAGGTATTGTATGCACCTATATCATTTCCAAGGAGACAGTTACAGCCCGGGCGTGGATTGTTTTTCTTGGAGATGTCAAGACTTGTTCCGATGGCACGTTCAAGTATGCTTTTCGTCATACAGCCTGATACATCAATTCCGAACTTTTGGAGGTCGTTACCTTCAAAGCAGCTTCTTATAAGCATTCCGTTTTCTCTGCCGATTTTGCTGAAGGTTTCACCTATGGCATCACGTTCCTCCTGCGTAACCTCTCTTATTCCCGGAAAATTTTTAATGGTTTTCTTGTAAAGGTCGATAAAGCTTATTACCACGTTGTCGGTATAGCCCTTTAGATTATTTGCCATTTCGGAAAATGTTTTTATATGATAGTCAAGGGTATATGTGTCATCAATAAATATCGGATCATAGCGCCAGCTCACACAGTTTACGCCAAGAGTGTCGGATAGGCTTTTAAAGGCATCCATAACCTTTTCTTTTGGCGGAACATTTGGCTCGACATCCCTTCCGTAAGGAGTAATCGTGACGAACCAGAACATATTGAAGTCCGACAATTCTTTAAGATGCGGCAGCAAAGGAATAGGATTTTTGGTACAAAAAGCAAGCAGGTCAACTACATCCTTTGACAAGCTGTATCTTGTAACCTGCTCATTATAATATGGGTTACGCACAAGAGCGTAACCTTCTTTAATTCTGTTCATAAACCACTCACTGTAATATGCAGGAATGTCGGTTCTTTCTCCTGTGTTGATAATCATGGTGTGACCTCGAAAGTTTATAAATTAATTCTTTAAATTATCTTTATAATCATTTCCCCATTTAGCCATATCGTTGATAATCGGTCTTAAAGATTCTCCCAGTTCACTTAATGCATATTCCACACGTGGCGGGACTTCCGGAAACACGGTTCTTGTGATTAAACCGTCAGCTTCCATGGAACGGAGACTGTCTGTAAGGACCTTTTGACTAATCCCCTCAAGCGATTTTTGCAGTTCATTAAATCTCCAGGGACGATTCAGGAGATTTCGTATAATTAATAATTTCCACTTGCTTCCGATAAGTGAAACTGTAGTTGCTACAGGGCATTCCGGTAATTCTTCTTTTTTCTTCATGGTGGGCTCCTTTTACTTACGAGATTTATATAATTAATTTCTATTTGTATTATAACATTGTAGAATGAATGTAACAACAAAAAAAGTAAGTTATATAAAAATTATATTGTTATATGTATTATATGTCAAGAAAAATATTTTTTGTTTACAACTGTGTTTTTATGTAATATACTGTCACCATAAGCAAGAATAAAATAACTAAATCAATTTCAGTTTATCTTTTTTCATCTTGCTTACTTACCAAAGATAAAACAAACAATTTATTTAGTAGGTTGGTCGGGAGGACGTGCTCATCACTTGTTCTGAGCTTACGGAAGGAGTGATGCTTATGAGCTTTTATGAAATACTGATGATTGTTATTGCAGTTATTAAACTTGCAGTTGATATAATCAGATTACATAGAGAAAATAAGAATAGCCGTCCTGACACCTGGAAAGATTAGGACGGCTATTCTTATAGTCAATTGATTTTCGCCGGAGCAGGTGAATCGCACTCACCTTCCCGACTAGCTTACTAAATATATTGTAAGACACTATATTTATTTTGTCAATTATTTTTGTGAAAAAGAAATTCCATACTTACAAAAAAGTGCGTACTTGTATGCGCTTTTTTTACGTGTAAAATAAATTATACAGAAAAACACATTTAATAAGTTTTCTGAATAATAACAGGAGGTAAAAGGGTATGGCATTAGCAAACATTGCAGGATGGTCTAAAGGCGCTGCATCATCAGCATGCGGAACAGCTTGTGGAGCAGGCGATAAAAAGGCGGCATGCGGAACAGCTTGCGGAGCAGGCGATAAGAAGGCAGCATGTGGAACAGCTTGCGGAGCAAGTGACAAATAAGGTCAGCAAAAGTACGTTGTTTTATTGTTCAAAAAACTTAATTCCTCCGGCTTTTGTCGGAGGAATTATAAAAGATTATTATAAGTGTAGGCTTATTTTGATATAAATAAAAGATTTGTTTTATGGTTTTATATGGAGGATTAAATTATGAAACCTTACTTTTCATTTCAATGGCATATTACGGATGAATGCGATCAAAGATGCAAGCATTGTTATATTTATTCATCGGGAGAGCATACCTGCCTTAAATCAATGACGTGGGAGCAGATTGAAGATACATTTTATAACTGTCTTGATTTTTGCGAGGTGTATGGCCGCAGTCCTTACTTTTATATAACGGGCGGAGATCCGATTTTACATCCGGATTTTTGGAGATTGCTTGAGCTTTTACATGAAAATGAGATTCCATTTACGATACTTGGTAATCCGTTTCATCTAACGGATAATGTGTGCAGAGAACTTAAATGGTATGGCTGTGAAAAGTATCAGTTATCTTTAGACGGACTTCGTGAAACTCACGACTGGTTTAGAAAGCCCGGTTCATATGACTGCACCTTGGAGAAAATCGGATGCATAAATCATGCAGGAATTAAGAGTGTTATTATGACTACTGTATCAAAGGATAATCGCATGGAAGTACCGGGGATTATCGACGAGGTAGTAAAAGCAGGTGCAAAAATATTTGCATTTTCAAGATACGTGCCAAGCGGCGGTGAACTTGATTCTGGTATGACAGCATTGGAATATAGAGAACTCCTTTCTATATGTGATAAGAAATTCAAAGAGTATGAGGCAGAGGGATGCGATACGTTCTTTAATAAAAAGGATCATCTGTGGACTCTGTATGAATACGAGACAGGTGAGTTTACCATACCTGACGATACAGATAAAGGTATGATATACGGAGGCTGTAACTGTGGAAACTGCCACATTACCATACTTCCTACCGGTGATATTTACGCATGTCGAAGAGTCGCTGAAAGCAAGGTGGGAAATGTATTTGAGGATAGACTTGCAGATGTGTGGATTACAAGCATGGAGGCTTATCGAGAGTACGAGAAATTCAGTAAATGTTCCAGGTGCAAGCTTCTTGCATGGTGTAGAGGCTGCCCTGCTGTTGCAAAAGGAACAAATGGAGATTTTTATGCAGATGATCCGGGTTGCTGGGCAGATGAAAATGGAGAGCTTTTTGAATTAGTATAAAAAATGATAGAAATAGTGAATCAATACATAATGTGAGGTTTAAAATATATGGATAAAAAAATGAAAGCAATATCAATAGATAAAATAACACCTGCAGAGAATATTGAAATATCAGAGCTTCCGATACCTAAGGTTAAATCCGGTTGGGTGCTTGTAAAGGTTAAGGCATTTGGTATGAATCACTCCGAGCAGATACTCAGATTAAATGAGATAAATGCTGATTACATACAAAAGCCTGTTATACCCGGTATCGAGT
>JAFUEG010000238.1 GCA_017464045.1 Lachnospiraceae bacterium | reverse complement strand
TAAGTCCGAGACTTATAACAAGCAGCACACCTGCCACAATCATATTCATTACGTAAGTCATTTTTATTACGCTTATATCAGCATCAAACAATATTCCGTCTTTAGTGGAAAGCATTTCCTTTAATGCATTTGCATCATCGGTATTTATATGATAAATCTTTCCGAAGGATTTACTTAATACTTCGTCGTTTGATTTGAATTTTTCGTAATCCTTATCATTTATAATATATCTCGGATTGCCCATAAAGTCCGAGCCAAGCAAAGCATCTTTAGCAATACCTGCTATTTTAAACTTTACGCTTACTCCGTAAAGCTTAATCTCTATCTCATCGCCTAATGAAAGTTTGGACTTTTTAAGTATAGAGTTATTGACATAAACCTCACCTTCATTGACCTTATCTATACTGTTGTTATCCTTATCAAAATATCTGATGGCAGCTTTGTCGACGGATACCACCAGCGAAATATTCTGATATTCAAACGCCTTCTTTCCGTCATGAAGCACATCCGTACTGTTTGCGTAGATAAATTCCTCGACACGATAATCCTTTACAAAGCTTTCCTTATCAAGAGCTTCCTCGATAGAGGTGTCGCCCTCTCTTGACATGGATATTACAAAATAATCCGCATCAAGACCTGCCTTGTCAAAATAATAATCCAGTCCGCTAACAACCGTAAAAATGTTGTTTACGCTTGCCGCAACAAACATCGCCGAAAGAATTACAAAAAGCAAAAGAATAATATTCATGGTCTTTTTTCTTTTTAAATCTTTTTTCAAAATTCTGAAAAACATAGCTTTTTCTCCTTTAATTTATTTCTCACTGTAACGGTTCTCATTGACACACTTTACAAACTTCCGACTTTGTATAAAATGTACACGCATGGCACGTTGACACTTAACGCCATGCTTAGCACATTTTTTACAAAGTCTGCTATAGTTCATAGTATAAAAATGTGTCAATGAGAACCATCCATGTGACACACAAATTCACTTTACAAGAAGACTATAACATGCAAATTATTAAAAAATAATTAAATGAGAAAAGCGGTTATTTATTTTATATCAAGCAGGTCTTCTACACGACATCCCAAAGCAAGTGCCAAATATGCAACCATACGTGCACCGGCTTTATTAATATCCTTTGCATCTGTCTCATATTGCTGCAATGTTCTTAAATTAACTCCTGAATTTTCCGATAATTCTTTTTGTGTCATACCGCAGAGAATTCTTTTTTCCTTTATCTTATTCACATTCTTATCAGGCAGACTTCTTTTGTCTATAACATCAACAGTCTTTTCAAGGGATGCCTCATGCAATGTATTATATAAACTAATCAGCTTACTCAGTTTCATACTATTAAACATTTTTTTAAACGAGCAGCCTTTATACCATTGATAATAGGCCGCCGAATATCCGCTCCAGTATTCTTTTGACAATTCACATCCGTATCTGGCTTCTCTTATATAATCCTCCGCACCGGCCTCTCTCATAACAAACATAACAAGTTCGATTCCGGACATACCCGATACAAGCTTTGGCTCCCCCATTCCAAAACGATGAGCTATGCCGGTTGCCATAAACATACCCGAAAAATCATCCGGCGCAAGTCCACACGAATTAACCGCATAATCAACCGCCTCACCAAGATTTCTCATAGCATCATCAAGATACATTTCATTATAAGCACGACTCATAAAATCACTTATCCTTTCTTATCAAATCCCTTATATAAACACCGTTTAAATAAATCTGCTCCGCCTCTTTTTGATACTCAGCACGCGCTTGGCTGTCACGTTTCATACGCTTTGCATAATACTCGCCGCTATCGCAGTTCTCAAATCCAATAAATTTAATCCCGTCAAAGGCTCTTTTACTTTTTAATACATATTGTTCACCAAGCTTACCGAGTCTCATAGCACGGGATAATTGTTCAAGAGAAATCTCATTTGAAAGAAATGATCTCGCAAACGAAAAATAAGAATCATCTGCCCTATAACCTATTATCATATCAATATCATCAAGAGAAATAAGATAATTTGAAATAAGCCACTTTGCTCCCTCCTTCATAACCGGAGTCGAAAGTCTGATTTGCCTATAATTAACAAGCAAAGCAAGCCAATGTAAAATATTATAGTCTTTTTCCGAAAGATTAAGAATTTTAAATCCATCTGTGTTGAGGCTGTACTTATTAACAAAGCCGTCATCCGATTCGGTTACCGCCCACTCCTTAGCAAGTTCAATATGTTCCGTCATATAAAAGCCCTGTCCGTAATCATTATGCTCATACCCCGCTTTATACTCAGGTTTATTTACAATCTTTTGTGAACCATGATATAAAATCAAGTCATCCATACTCTCATCACCTTCCTATAATACTGATAAATAATTATATGTTATTAATCAAATCTATTAAAATGCTCACTTTTTTAAGCTGAACCTTCATAGAAAGCAAAAAACTACTTCTGTGGAAGTAGTTTTATTATACTTCCACAGAAGTAGTTTAGTCAATAAATATATGTACTATATTATCTCCTTTTTTAGCTTACCACATTTTCTTTTCGGCC
>JAFUEG010000237.1 GCA_017464045.1 Lachnospiraceae bacterium | reverse complement strand
CACCGTCCAGTCCTGATGAAGTAAAAAACTTCAAAGAAGAAATCGATCCTGCCGAGGTTATAGGTGATACTACACTTGCCCAGTTAAATGCAATATTTAACGAGGTTATGAATCGAACCGTTGACAGAGTTGACCCTATAAGAAGTAAATTCGGTACTATTGAAAAGGAAGAGGTTAATATCGAAGATAAGATGCTTGAAATAAGAGCATCCATAAAAGGCTTAAAGGGTATTAATTTCAGAACGCTTCTTGAAACAGGACGTTCAAAGCAAAGTATTATTGTCACATTTCTTGCAATACTTGAGCTTATGAAGGTAGGACATATCGCGATAAAGCAGGATGGACTTTTCGGTGATATAATCATCGATTCACTTGAGATGGACTGATATAGATTACTTGTTTTGTTTTTGATTAATATTTGTTGATTTAATATCTGACAGACAACTGATAAGATTTAGGAGGACATATGGAGGAAAGTATTAATAAGCTTGAAGGCGCCATTGAAGCGATTTTATTTTCAATGGGTGAAGCCGTTCCGATAAAGGAGCTTGCAAAGGCTTTAGAAGTTGATGAACCAACCCTTGAAAAGGTTTTAAACAATATGATGGATAAGTATGAAGCTGATGAAAGAGGCATAAAGCTGGTAAAGCTTGAGGATTCCTATCAGCTTTGTACTAAAAATGAATATTATGATGTTTTATCCAAGCTTGTTAATATGCCTAAAAAGCATACGCTAACCGACACGCTTATGGAAACGCTTTCAATCGTTGCATATAAGCAGCCGATAACCAGACAGGAAATCGAAGCTATACGAGGAGTATCCTGCGTTCATGCAATTAATAAGCTTGTGGAATACAATCTTATAACCGAGGTCGGAAGACTTGACGCCATAGGAAGACCGATTCTCTTCGGGACAACAGAAGACTTCTTGCGAAGCTTCGGAGTTCAGTCTATGGATGACCTTCCTGTTATATCACCTGATAAAATCGAAGACTTCAGACAACAGGCGATGGAAGAAGTAAATATTAAAGTAGAGACATAAGGAAAGGTTACAGATTGATGCATAAAAAGAGTGTATATCATAGCTAACCATCAATTTGCTAAATCAAAGTGCTCAAATTCTTTATAGGTGCTAAAAATCGAAAACTCGCTACGCTCAAACAGTTCGATTTTTTACGCACCTATTTTGAATTTTCGCTTTTGATTTAACGCAAATCGGGTTAAATGCTATGATATACACTCTTTTTATGCGTCTATCTGTAACCTTATTATATTTAAAGTATACTCTCTATAGATATTCCGTTTGATTTTGATAGGTCTATGAAGTTGTTGTCGGAGGTTTTTATAAGCGGCTTGGAGAGATTTACCTTGTTTATAAAGATTACGTCTCCTTCGGCTCCGTTGCTTAGCTTAACACGACAATTTACATAGCTGTTTACGACATGTTCAAGGAAGGTGAGTATGTAATGCGGTTCGTATTTCTTTAAACCGTCATCTTCGAACATACTGATTACCTTAAACGGACTTAACGGTCCACGGTAAACACGCTTTGCAGTCATGGCTTCATATATATCTGCAATGGTGACTATCTTAGCACACCAGTCTATTTTATCACCTGTAAGTCTCATAGGATATCCTGAACCGTCACATTTTTCGTGGTGCATAAGGGCAGCCATTTGAATGTGTGGGTCAACATTTTTAGTCTTTAAAAGGTCATAACCCTTTTTAGGATGGGTTTTGACTATAGCAAATTCTTCATCTGTGAGCTTGCCCGGTTTTTTAATGATTTCCTGAGGTATAAGCAGTTTACCTATATCATGGAAGAGTCCACAGGCTGTTACAAGCTCAATATCCTTTTCACTTAAGTTCAGCCAGTGTCCGAATATATTGCATATAAGTGATACATTTAATGAATGATTAAAGGTCGAATCATCATAGTTTTTAAGAGTTGAAAGCATTGTAAATATACTGAGAGGAGAGTTTGTTGACTTAACTATCTCAAGAGTATTTTCAAGCATATCATCAACATCTATAGGTGCATTTTTATGTACCACGTCATTGATTTTATCACTTAAGTTTTCTATGTTGCTATCATATGCTTTTTTGAACATCTGGTACTGCTTGGTGGTAGTGTCTACAGACTTTGATATATCTATAAATTCACCGGTCAGCATGAGTTTGTTGTCTTCTTCGGCAGGCTTTTTTGCTGTAACAATATCCTCGCCGGTTATCTCCACAGTCAGTACGTTATTGTTTATAATTCTGGTAATAAGGTTTTTGGTAAGCACCGTATCCTTTGGTACAACAAGATAGCCCTGATCCGTATAGGTATCAGCAGCAGTTACCATACCTTCTCTTAAATCTGATGCAAATAATGTCTTCATGCGTAATCGTTCTCCGTTTCAACCGGGTTCAGTAAAGTCAATCCTCACCGAACCGCATACATCCTTGTAAAATTAATACAATAATTATACAGGATAAATAACATAATTTCAATTTAATTCTTAATAAATACTTACATTATTTTTCGATAATCAATTAATCAAAAATCATGATATATTAACGAATTAATTCTAATATCAGTTCTTTCAAAATATACTGATAATATATGTTTTTAGGAGATATTTATGAAAAGGTGTCTTGTATATATTTTAACTGTAATATTAATTTTAACTAATATTTCTTATACTCATATCGATGCATCGGCAAAGGAAGGCGAGCTATCGCTATATTCCTTATCAGCTGTATTGCTTGATGGAGACACAGGAAGAGTTTTATATGGAAAAGACGAAAATACAGGGCGTGCTATGGCTAGTACAACCAAGATTATGACACTTATAATTGCTTTGGAATACGGAAACATGGATGACATAGTTGATGTAAGTTCGTATGCTTCCAAGATGCCGGATGTGCAGCTTGGTATAAATGAGGGAGAGCAGTATAGATTGGAGGATTTGATTTATTCTATGATGCTTGAAAGTCATAATGATTCGGCAGTTGCAATAGCAGAACATATAGGCGGTGATGTAGGCGGCTTTGCCGATATGATGAATCAAAAGGCTACAGAACTTGGTTTGTCTGATACATATTTTATAACTCCTAACGGACTTGATTCTTCAGATGATAAAGGAGCACACCATACTACCGCAGAAGAGCTTGCCCTTATCATGAAATATTGTATAAAGGATTCGCCAAAGAAGGATGAATTTATAAATATATGTCAGACGAGAAGCTATTCATTTACAGATTACAGCGGTAAACGAAGCTTTACAGTTAATAATAAAAATGCATTTTTAGATATGATGCAGGGAGTTGTTGCCGGAAAAACAGGATTTACAGGTGAGGCAGGATATTGCTATGTATGTGCGGTTACAAGGGATGATAAAACTTTTATAGTTGCTTTGCTTGGCTGTGGATGGCCTAATAATAAATCTTATAAATGGCAGGATACAAAAAAGTTGCTTAATTATGGATTTGAAAATTATGATAAAAGGTGTATTTTCGACAGAACTTATCCATTATCATCTGTTAAAGTAGATAATGGAATAGAAAATAATGAAGTGAATTTTTATGTTGATGATGAATATAGCATACTTTTGACAGATGATGACAGTATAAGCTATGAGATAAGTTTGCCGGAAAGATTTGAAGCTCCGTTAAAAAAAGGAGATATAGGTGGAAGTGTTATTGTATTTATAAATGATGAACCGGTAAAGAGTTTTAATATATATATCGGAGAGGATATAAGCAGAGTCGATTACAGGTATTATTTTAACAGGGTTATATCACATTTTTTGATGTAAGGAATATAATAGAGTATCGTTAGGGGGTATAAGATTTGGATATCAGTAATATATGTGTTATCGGCGATGATAAAAGAATGGATTATGCAGCCGAAGAGCTTTATACACTTGGATTTGATGTGTATAGGGAAGAAAAGTATATAAATAACAAGTCCATGATTGTTTTAGCTCCACCGGCTGACGAGAAGATGACAAGACGTATTATACCTTATCTTGAATACGGTCAGTTTTTATATGCGGGAGCTATGTCAAACCGTCTTAAGCATCAATGTGAACTAATGCAGATTGAGTATGTGGATTATCTTAAGATAGATGAGCTTACCAAAAAAAATGCGATACTTACTGCTAAGGGCATTATAAAATGTGCACTTTCGGATGGCGCAATTCTTGACAGCTCTGATAATGCCGATACAATTACATCCGGAAAAAGATGTCTTGTGGCCGGTTATGGTTTTTGCGGAAATGCACTGGCAAAGGCTTTGACAGATGAAAATATCAACGCAGAGGTTGACGTGCTTGTTAGACGTAAGGAGTTAAAAAGTGAAATAGAAAGTAACGGTTATGGATTTATAGATTTAAATAATGTATATAGTTATGATTTAAATAACATAAGCGTTGTGTTTAATACAATTCCTGCTTTGATATTTGATGAAAGGCTTTTGAAACATTTTAATCATGATACAAAATTTTTTGATATAGCATCAGGTGATGGCGGTATAGACTATTCATTTTGTAATGATAATAATATCTTTGCAAAACAGTACCTCGGTATACCGGGTAAGGAATTCCCTGTAGAAGCAGGAAAGGCAATAGCCGAAACAATTATATATGATATCAATCTTAGATAACCTTATTACGTACTAAATAAAAGGGGTTATTATTATGAAATTATCAGAGTGCAATATCGGATTTGCAATTACGGGATCATTTTGTACTTTTGATAAAATTAAATCACAAATAAAAGTTCTTAAGGATGAAGGTGCAGATGTTACACCGATTTTTTCATTTAATGCACATAATATGGATACACGATTTGCAAAGGCAAAGGATTTTTTGGATGAAGTAAAAACTATAACAGGAAAAGAGGGAATGTCAACAATACAGCAGGCTGAAGCCATCGGTCCAAATAAGCTCTTTGATGTACTAGTAATCGCACCATGTACGGGTAACACCATGGCAAAGCTCGCTAATGGCATAACCGACACGCCTGTACTAATGGCTGCCAAGGCACATCTTAGAAATAACAGACCTTTAGTAATATCTATATCAACCAATGATGCACTTGGAATTAACCTGCAAAACATAGGTAAGCTTATGATAATGAAAAATATATATTTCGTACCATTTGGTCAGGATGATTATATAAAGAAGCCTAATTCAATGATAGGTGACGTAAAAAAGATAAAAGAAACAATTGAGGCTGCGATAAAGAATGAGCAGATACAGCCGGTAATTTTGAGATAGAACTAATTAAAAAACGGTTAGCATACAGCTAACCGTTTTTTTTGGCAGGAGATATGTCCCCTAATTGTATATTGATTATTATGTATACTATATAATTAAAATATTATGACAAAAACTATTGACATAGAAAATAATAAAATTTATACTTTTAAAATATAAGATAATAGAATACTATGTATGAATATAGTAAAATGGGAGGTTTGTATGAAAATTAAATCAATACGAAAGATAATTGCTTTAATACTTACATTTACAATGGTTACATCTCTAATACATGTTAATTCTTATGCTTATTATAATGATGTTGACTTAGAGACGGATATTAATAATGATAGAGTATTGACAGACGGATACAGCATAGAATACGAGGAAACTGACACATGGAACAACTTTGTCAATGCCAACGTAAAAGTTATCAATACGACGGATTATAATAAGAGTTTATGGAGTATATCTTTCATATATGACGGAGTAAT
>JAFUEG010000236.1 GCA_017464045.1 Lachnospiraceae bacterium | reverse complement strand
GACAGATCTGACGTCAAATCATTAAGACTATTTGTATCACCAACCGCCGGTAAAGTGAAAAATACTCCACCGCAGCTAGTCGAATCTGTCATCGTCCCATCCGCCATTCCATATTTAAATCTTTCTATAGGCTCGAACTTATTTTCTTCCCCTTCTTCCAAATCTACAGTCATATTTGAAATCACTTTCAGCGGAGGAACCTCATTGCCTTCTATAGTATCAGATGGTTCCAATTCACCATCTTCATTTTGAACATATGACTTTGGTTCCGTTCCACTCGTATCTAAATCTACAACATAGATTTGAACCGGAAGTAATTGATCAATCTCATTAAAATCAGAATAATAAGCACACTTATCAGGTCCTGAAGTAAAATATACTTCTCGCGCCTTATATTCTGCTGATTCTGTTGAATAAGCACCACTTAACCATTCTACCATACGAAGCTGACTCTTATCCGGCTTAATAAGATATAATCTTGAATCTTTACACAAATAATCATTATACACACCAATATAATCAGCCGGCGCATAATATGATTCACTAACATCATTATTTACAACCTGACATATAAATGGTTCGTAATACAAATAGATGTTAGGATTCGAATCTGCTTCAAATGTTTGATCATATATAGTATAAGATAACGTATCCTCTCCCGTAATATCTCCTGTAACCATGTAGTCAAAATAATAATTAACTTCACACCTTACATTATAGACATTCTCATACTTATCAGGAAATGGTTTTGTAACACTAACTGTGATAAATCGATATGGGAACTTTTGATTATTCTTATTAATTGTTGCAGTTTCAAAATCTCCATATTCCTGAAGAACGGATTCTTGCCAACCATTAAAATCTTCTTCCTGATACTTTAACATCTGATCACCAAAGAAAGTTTTATATGCAGTTTTATCATAATCAGACGTTGTTCCAGGAATTATAACATCATGTCCTCCTTCCGCAGCGTCCTTTATATTCCTTGCATTTCCAACAGAAATGTCATTAGGATTAATATATGAATCATATGGTGATTCTTCAACAAGAACAGCTACTATATGATCAAAAGTTGCTGATCCTTCTGTTCCAGTGGCATCAATATTTTTTATAACAACTATACTTCCATCACTCATCAACTCCCACTTTCCTGAAAAATCATCATCAAGATCATCTACATCAAAACCTAAACTTACCGTTTGACCTAAAATGGCATTTTTCTCAGAATCAGTGAAATCTCGTTTAATCTGATATTTTTTGGATCTAATGTTTATATCCATGTCATCAACTTCTACAATTCTGGAATACTCATTTTTGTTCCTTCCAAACTGTGAATTAGATAACCTGTAATCTTTAATTTTATATGTTAATGTACTTTTCTCTTCATTCGGTAAACCAGCCTCTTCAATAGCAAAATCAACATCTGTTCCCGATAATTTAAAAAGAACAACTTTTTCCTCTTCTAATTCGGTAGATGAAACTATATTAGCTTTTCCATCGCCTTGCATAACAATTGATTCACTAATTGGATTTTCAAAACTTTCAGCTTGAAAATATTCCATTATATACTGTGCATTATCAACAGCAGTCTGCCTTTCTTTTGCAGCCGCCGAAGTTCTTATAGTCTGTATAACCTGCATCAAAATAGGTGTTACTAATATAGATAATACAGCAACAGCAATAATCACATCTATTAAACTAAATCCTTTATTACGATTCTTGGTCATACAAACACACTCCTATTACAAATAATAATTTTGATTATAACTCTACAATCATCAAACACATTATTTATACGATTTATTGCAAGCAACTCTGTATCAAAAATCACAGAGTTGCTTGCAACTGACACTTTAATAAACCTCAACTATACCTGACTTACTTGATATTTTAAATCTTGGCGCAGAAGAATCATCGTCAGCAACCTTAAAATATACAGGTATAATTGTTTTATTATCTACTTTGATCGATATGCCATTCTGATCATCCTTATCTACTCTTGAAGAAGACTTTACATATACAGTAAAATCACTAGATAAAATCTCAGTTATATAACTATTGGATCCTATACTGTATTCAACAAAATTCTTGCCTTCTTCTTCATAAATCCTGAAAGTAGCTTCAGCAACCGAATTATCCTCTGAGGAAACATACGTCTTCTCATCAGACTCATCAGAAGCTATAATAACACCTGAGGCAGCATCATTAGAGGCACTATTGAGTAAAATTATAGCATTGTGGTTTGCTATAATAGCCTGTCCACCATCAGCAGCATATGTACTTGTAGATACATACGCTCCTTCTCCGCCAAGGAATATATTTTCAACTCCTGTAGGCACAGAAACTTCCGGCTGCTCCGGAATTCTCTCAGGACCATGTACGGCATAGGCATCAAGATTTATTCCACCTGTAACTAATTCAGTATCTGCATTATACGTCATAGAAATACTTGAAATATTAAGTCTGTATTTATATGTAGCTATATAATCCATATAAGACTTAAGCTGTTCATATGACCCCTGATAACTGATAGGATATTCAATCTTTGTTGCAACATATGGTTCAGATGAATCCTGTTCATTTCCACCAACAGATATATCACCAGTTGTCTGCTCCTTAACAGCACCTATAGTATAAAATGTTGATTCATGAGGAAGTGATACTGCTAGATTCTTAAAAGTATCAAAAGTCGTCTCCGTACCTTTTAAGAACATAACAGTAGTTTCCTGATTTAGATCAGCCGGATAATTCTTAAGTTCTTCAAAAAACTCCTACTTAAGAATCTTTGTCTGTTCTATATACCAATCTCTCTTTGCTTCCTTCGCTTTAAGATCATCATATCTTGCCTGTAATTCAGAAATTTCATTATCAAGACTATCTATCTTGGGTTTATTGCTTCTGTATCCAAAATAATAAGCCCCTATTCCGCACAAAAGCACAATAAATAAAGATAATGCGATAATATCACTTTTTTTCATAATTCACACCTCCTATTCCGTCTCAATTTCACCCGGATTTTCTTCAGTTACTTCTTCCTGAACAATCGGATTTGTATAATTTGCAGTAACAGTAAATGTGAATAAAGAATCATCCG
>JAFUEG010000235.1 GCA_017464045.1 Lachnospiraceae bacterium | reverse complement strand
TTACCCTCTACTGCCTTAGCAGTACATTCAAATAACGGCTCATATTCTTTTCTTTCAAGGTCTGTTCCCTTGTAAGTCTCAAGAATTTCATAAGCAGGCTTTCCTTCCTCGGCAAGCTTACCGAGAACAGTATCAAGAAGTGCCTCTGCCATATAATATGTGTAACCGTCAGCAGCCTTAACCTTGCAGTAGCTCTCATCCGGGTTCACACAAAGTGCAACGTTAGATGGAAGAGTCCAAGGAGTAGTTGTCCATGCAAGGAAATATGCATCTTCACCCACACATTTAAATCTTACAACTGCCGAACGCTCTTTAACCGCCTTATAACCCTGAGCCACCTCGTGTGATGAAAGAGGTGTACCGCATCGTGGGCAGTACGGAACAATCTTAAAGCCCTTATACAAAAGACCGTCATCCCAAATCTTCTTAAGTGCCCACCACTCTGACTCTATATAATTATCATGATAGGTTACATAAGGGTCATCCATGTCAGCCCAGAAACCGACCTTACCGGAGAATTCTTCCCACATGCCCTTATACTTCCATACGGACTCCTTACATTTTCTGATAAACGGATCCAAGCCGTATGCTTCTATCTGTTCCTTACCATCTATACCAAGCTCTTTTTCTATCTCAAGCTCGACAGGGAGACCGTGTGTATCCCAGCCTGCCTTTCTTATTATCTTATGTCCCTTCATAGTCTGGTATCTCGGAATCATATCCTTGATAACACGTGTAAGCACATGTCCTATATGAGGCTTACCGTTTGCAGTTGGAGGTCCGTCATAGAATGTATATGTCGGAAGATCCTTCTTCTCGTCAATACTCTTTTCAAATACCTTATTCTCTTTCCAGAAATCAAGTACCTTTTGTTCATGTTCAACAAAGTTTAGTTTATTGGAAACTTTCTCGTACATCTTCATTATCCTTTCATAAATATTGTGCAAAAACGCACTCCACCAAGTTTTTAGTATACATTATTAAGCCTTGTATTGTCAATAAAATCGGCAAATTCTGTCCATCTTTGGTGTTTATTATTGCTTGTTAATAGTTTTTAAAGTATAATATATGAAGATTGCACAAAAAATCGGACAGGTTAAGAATTTAATTCTTTTCTATTTCATGGATTTTAATATATTGCATATCAATTATTTTAATAAGGAGACTAACTATTTATGATTGAATTTAAGGTTGGAATACTTGGCGCCGGACATATAGCCGGCAAAATTGCCGATACTTTAAACAAATTAGATGCTTTTTGCCCTTATGCCATAGCATCAAGAGACATAGACCGTGCAAATGAATTCGGCGATAAGTACAATATTGAAAAAAGATATGGTTCTTACGAAGAGCTTGCCAATGACCCTGAGGTTGAGCTGATTTATATCGCAACTCCACACTCCCATCATGCTGAACAGGCAAAGATGTGTATAAATGCCGGAAAACCTGTTCTTGTTGAAAAAGCATTTACCTGCGATGCTGCAAGTGCCATGGAGGTTATGAAGCTTTCCGAAGAGAAAAAAGTTTTCTGTGGAGAGGCTATGTGGATAAGATTTTTACCAATGTATATGAGACTGGCAGATATCCTTAATAAAGGAGTTATAGGCAGGGTTAATTCACTCACTTGCAGTCTGGGTTATGATTTAAGAAACAAAGAAAGAGTTACTAATCCCGAGCTTGGAGGTGGAGCGCTTCTTGATCTTGGAGTATATACTTTAAACCTCTCAACCATGATATTTAAGGCCCCTCCTGCTGCTATAGCATCTAGTTGTGCACGACTCAATACCGGTGTTGATGCACAAGAAGTACTTCAGCTAAACTACAAAAACGGCGGATCATGTCATGCATTTGTAACAATGCTGTATAACGCCGAAAATAACGCTATCATCTACGGCGATAAGGGATATATAGAGATAAAAAACATAAACTGTCCGGAAGAAATTATAGTACATGATCACCAAAAGGTTGTTGGCGGCTTTAAGATACCTGAAAAACAAATATCAGGCTACGAATACGAATTCATAGAAGCCAGAGATGCTATTATAACAGGCAAAATTGAAACTTCACTTATGCCGCATGCAGATACGGTTAATATACTGACTCTTGTGGACACACTCAGAAAGAATTGGAATCTATCATAGAATCTATCATAACAGGATGTGTCAGGAAGACACCTTGACACACTGTTATTTAAACTCATCTACACTAACCTGACCCGGTGCGGAAGCTTTGTCAATTACAGCAAATGTAAGACAGCTTCCGTACTTATATCCATAGATACGGGTTTTTTTCCCCAACTCACCCATAGATATTCCAACAACCTGTGTACCGGGATATCTTTCATATGTAACAGAAACTGCCTCAAGCAGCTTATCAACATCATCTTTATCGTGTGGCATAACGGCAAGTTTTATTATATCTGCCCCACTTTCATGCATGGCTTTATATCGCTCAATCATCTCATTAAGCGATGGGGTCTTTTCAAAGTCATGAGATGAAAGTATTATATTTATATTATTTTTCTTAGCCGACATAATTACTTTGTCAGCTGATTTTTTATCTGAAAAATACTCAACATCTATCATATCCGCAAGTTTATTTTCAGACACAAAAAGGTTTATTTCATTTATGGATGGTTTATCAAAAGAAAGTTTTTCTCCACCCTCAGCCTGACTTCTAATGGTAAACAAAAGCCTTACTCCTGCCTCATTAAGCATTATATGTATCCCGGATAACAGACTCTTTAACATATCTAGGTCAGCTAGACCATTGTAATAGTCCGCTCTGAACTCAGCGATATCTATACCGGAGTTTTTGCATTTATCTATTATTTTTTTTACCTGGCTTAAAACCTCATCATCAGAAGCAGCAACTATCGGTACACAAATTTGGGCTCTTTTTAATCTTTCTTTCATAGTCTACCATTCTCCACATACATAATATTATATCAACGTGACAACAGAAATGTTATTATCATTTAAAACCTCAACATAAAATAAGGATGCCTACTAATGCAAGTAAACATCCTTATTTTATACTTTATTTACAAACTTTACAATATTTATTTAACTGCAAAGTACTCTGATGAAACTACTTTAACAAGTTCTTCTGTTGTTAAATTATACTTATCTGAATCAGGATACATCCATAATTCTGCTTCAAGGTAAACGCCATCAGCCACCTCTCTTACAAATATATATCTAATATATTCAGAAGACCAATCACTGTCTTTATAAGTTTCAACTATGTGCAGCTTTGAGTAATAAACTGTCGTACCTTCAAACTCAATAGAGCCACCTATCTCCTGCTCAGGGAATTCATAGGTCGAATACTCATCATCCTCAGGTATATACATCTCACTTGCAAGCTCTAAAGGAGAATCATACCAATATGAACTTTCAAGCGAATAATCAACATCAAAGTCATAAGAATCATCTGTAAATTCTATTGTATATGTTCCCTTATATGTACATTCAAGTCCATCTAAGGAACCAAGTATTTCTACATCGACTCCATCCTCAGAAAGAATCATATCATTTTCATCATAATCATAATCATCTTCCCAATCATCTTCCCAATCATCGTCGTAGTCATCATCCCAGTCATCATCCCAGTCATCTTCCATGCCAATATCGCCTGATAAACCACCTAACATACTCGATAAAATAGGATTCTGTGAAACATTTGTTGCCCACTCATTGATGGAATACATGTTATCCGATACAACTGAAATCAAATCATCCTGTGACATTGAACAAACATCATAAACCTGTGCTGAACTGTCGACATTTGAAGCAGACTTATTATTTAAGTTTTCATTTACACTTATACTTCCCTTAAATAAAGTCTGAGAACTGTATATAACATCGAGATTGATTGTTGCACCTTGTTCATCATTTTTGTCAACTATAGTTGAATTGAAGTTTACATCGATGACTTCACCAACAAAATTAAATTTAACGTTACCATTCGGATTACCTTCCGGATCTTTGATATCCAAACTTATAACAATATTTTCTCCTGCATAGCCAAATGTAATTTCACCGGATATTTCATCACTGCTGCAATCCAACCATAAATCGTAGGATATCATCTCGTTTCCTTTACACTCAACCTTGACAACTTTACCATCATTTACATATACATCTGCAACTATATTTTCACCTAATGCCTTTGCTATTGAACTATTAAGACTGGAAATAGACATTCCGCTCTCTTTTACCAATTCATCAAGTGTATCACCGGCTGCACTTTCTACTTCATTAAGTATAGTTTCAGTTGGTATTGTTACAGTAAACTTTTGAGCCTTAACACTCTTACCATTTACTGTTACTGTAGCCTTTTTACCTTTTTTGACCTCGCTCTTTTTCCAGATATTATCAGCTATATCCAACTGATTACCTGCTGCGTCTGCTGATATGTCAAAATAATTAATGCTCATATCGCCAAGCTGGCTGGCATCAAGCTCCATAAGCTGTCCTATCTCGGAATTAGCAAGCTTGTTAGCAAAATCATCATTTGGAAGCTTAAAATAAGCATCTATGATGTCAGGAGCAGATATATATGTATCATTTTCTGTTCCTACAAGCTTAAGATTTAATATATCATCTCCTGAAAGGAGAAGATCAACGTCAGCATTTACAAGCTTATCCTTTGGTGCATAAATCACATCAACATTGTATTCCACAGGAAAATCCTCTCCTGCTAAGTTGTCGATTTTTGCTCCGATTTTTATTTCTCCGCCTTCTTCCAGAAGTTTCTTATTAAAATCAACTGCATTTTCGCTTGTTTTAAATGTTTTCTCGAAAGCATCCCTTACTTTATCCGTAGGTGACTTAAACATCTTTGGAAGAAAGATAATTCCACATACAACAAGTGCAATAACTGCTGCAACAGCGGTGATGATACCTGCAATAGCTCCACCGCTTAACGGTTTCTTTGGACCTTTTTGCTTTTTAGGTTTCTTTCCATTAGGCTGAACGGCCGGTGTTACAGGCTGATTAAACCCTGGATTATTATTAAACTGCTGCATATTTTGTTGATTAATCTGTGCAAACTGAGAACTCATGTCAGGGGATCCTGACTGTACTGCTCCAAAATTCTGTGGTGTAAAGCCCATATTATTTACAGGCTGTGCTGCTCCTGCATCCTGTGGCTGAAAGCCCATGTTATTTACAGGCTGTGCTGCTCCCGCATCCTGCGGCTGAAAGCCCATATTATTTACAGGCTGTGCTGCTCCTGCATCCTGCGGCTGAAAGCCCATGTTATTTACAGGCTGTGCTGCTCCTGCATCCTGTGGCTGATTAAAGTTCGGATTATTTTGTGGTTGACCAACAGGGATATTATACGGATTAGGATTTAAATTCGGATTAAAATTTCCGTTATTAAAATTATTATCCATCAACTATTTCCTCCCTATAACTACTTTATAATTAATAACCAAAGTTTGATTTGTCAAGAAAAGCACTAACAAGTCCAAGAATAACGCCAAGTAATATTGCCCATGCACCTATTCCTATCATTGAGAAGAAGTGTGCTGAACAAGCCATAAGCCAGATAATAAATACAACCGGAACAGCTGCGCATACAATTTTTAAAATCTTGTTATTAATTACTGTAAATATAAGAAGTCCTAATCCACAGATAATTATAATCCAAGGAGCTATCAAAAGAGCTGCTCTTCCTTTAACCATAAGCTTAGCTGTACCTACAGCCTCATTTATAGAACTCTTCTTAATAGTTATCTCATCACTAATTTCTTGAGTGTAAACAGACGCCATAGAATCTGCCATTTCAATATATGAAACTGCAGTATCCTTTGTAATATTCTCAGGATTATTTTTAAGTATTCTTCCTACAGTTCCACTTGCCTTTGAAAGCTCAAATAAACTAAGACCGTCACTTACTCTTAACTTCCAATTATACATAGTTTCTCTGTCAGTTTTCCAATTATAATCCTCATATGCATAATTTGAATTAAAGTGGATAGTTGCAAAGTTCATAAAAGGACCAACGATAAGAAGCATAGCTCCTATTATTCCAAGCAAGCACCATACACTGAGTCCCATACTTGATACTTTTCCCTTAAACTCATTTGTAACATTTTTAACATTAGCTGTAACCTTTGCCATCTGGCCTCCGTATGGCTGACCATAACCTGCCTGATATTGTGGCTGACCATAACCTGCCTGGTACTGCTGCTGTGGCTGACCGTAACCTGCCTGATACTGCTGCTGTGGCTGACCGTAACCTGCCTGGTACTGCTGCTGTGGCTGACCGTAGCCTGCCTGGTACTGCTGCTGTGGCTGACCATAGCCTGCCTGTGTTTGTTGGTAATTGTTCTGTTGATTGTTATCCATTACCTTACTCCTTTCTTAATAAACCTTAGCTTCCTCTTCTTTATTTAATACTCTTAAAGCACCCTGTGCCAATGCAAGAAGTTCATCCTCGCCTGCATATACAGTAAATGGTGCTATAAATCCTGCACGCTTTTTGAGCTCGTCAACAACATAATCCGAGTAAGCGATACCACCTGTAAGAATTACCTGGTCAACCTTACCGCAAAGTACTGTAGCCTGAGCTCCCATATCCTTAGCAACCTGATATATAAAAGCATCCATAACAAGTTTAGCCTTAGCGTCATTCTTGTTAAATGCAAGATCTTCAACATCTCTCTGATCATTAGTTCCAAGATAAGCATTGTAACCTGCCTTACCGACAAGCTGCTTAACCATCTCTTTTTCTGTGTATTTACCTGAATAGCAAAGTCTTACAAGCTCACCGTTTGGTATGGCTCCTGCTCTCTCAGGTGAAAATGCACCATCACCATTAAGTGCATTAAATACATCTATAACCTTTCCATCCTTATGTGCTCCGACAGAAACACCACCACCCATATGAACAACTATAAGGTTAAGTGACTCATAAGGAACACCCTTTTCTTTAGCATATCTTTTAGCAACTGCCTTCTGGTTAAGTGCATGGAAGATACTTGTTCTAGGCATCTCCGGATGTCCTGAAATTCTTGCCACGTCACTAAGCTCATCAACAACTACAGGGTCAACTATGTAAGCAGGAACACCAACCTCATCAGCAATTTCCTTTGCGATTAAACCACCAAGATTTGATGCGTGCTCACCTCTTTTAGCCTCAACCAAATCCTTGATAAGCGCATCCGTTACCTCATAAGTACCACCCGGTATAGGCTTAAGCAAACCTCCACGGCCGACTACGACATCAAGAGATTTGATATCAAAATTATTGTCAGCCAAAACCTTGGTAATAACTTCCTTACGGAAATCCTTTTGTGCAACTATTGAATCATACTTAGCCATTTCTTCGGTTGCATGTCTTAAAGTCTGTTCAAATAAAAGGTTCTCATCTTCAAACACACCAATCTTGGTTGAAGTTGAACCAGGATTAATAATAAGTGATTTATATCCCATCGTTGTCTCCTTTTTAATATGTTTTATATAATTAATTATAGTTCTTTTTTATTAACTACTTTGTCTTGCTAAGCTCCTCTGCAACAATCGCTGCAAGCGCAATAGAATTTACCTTAGTCTCAAACTCATCCGAACGTGAAGTAAGGATAACCGGTGCTTTGGTTCCTGTAAGAATACAGCCGTTCTTAACATTTGCGGTATGAACAAGACACTTATATACAAGGTTACCTGCATGAATATCAGGGAATAAGATTACATCCGCATCACCAACTATCTTACGTCCTGTAGCTCCCTTATGTCTTGCTGCCTCAGGATCAATGGCAAGGTCAAGTGAAAGAGGACCGTCAACGATACAGCCTTCAATCTTTCCTTCCTCATTCATCTTGGTAAGCTCTGCTGCCTCAACTGTAACAGGCATCTTGGGATTTACTACCTCAACTGCCGCAACAGGTGCAACCTTAGGACACTCTATTCCACAAGCCTGAGCAACCTCAACAGTATTTTTAATTATACCAACCTTATCCTCAAGTGTAGGATAAGGAATAAATGCAACATCTGATAAGAACAAAAGTCTGTCATAGCCTTCAACCTCAAATACCGCAACGTGCGAAAGAGGATTACCGGTTCTAAGTCCAACCTCCTTATCAAGAACACTTCTTAAGAAGTCCTTTGTATCAATAAGACCCTTCATATACATGTCGGCCTTACCGTCATGTACAAGCTTAACTGCTGTTCTTGCTGCCTCAATCATATCTTTAACATCTACTATCTCAAAATCTGATACATCAATATTCTTTGAAGCTGCTATCTCTTTAATCTTATCTTCATCACCAACAAGAATTGCATCTGCAATATTCTTATCCTTTGCAGCTCTTACAGCCTCAAGAACCGCATCATCCTGTGCGTTTGCAACAGATACCTTCTTCATACTACATTCGCTAATCTTAGCAAGTAATGCATCAAAACCCTTGTTCATTTCAAAAATCCTTTCATATATATATTTTGCCGTTCGCAAAGCAATTACAATACATTATAACATGAAAAACAAATATTATAAAGTTTTTATTTTTTTATTAATTATTAAAGACATATTTTTAAAATTTTTATTAATATTTTCAACCTCTATTCACTCTTTATATCCGTTATCTCACGTACTACGATAAGGTATGCGGTCCATAAAATCACCGCCATAACAACCCAGCTTATCGGCTCGGTAAATGCTACTCCCTTATATCCAAACTTAGGCACCAAAAAGATAACCGACAAAATCTTAATAATCATCTCCGTTATACTTGAGATAATCGGCATAATCTTATGTCCCATTCCCTGAAGTGAACAACGCATAACAAAAAGCGGACCAAGTGCATAAAAAAACAATACACTGATTCTCATATACATTACCGCCGGATCAACTATCTCCGGACTGTCAGTACTTGTTATCCATTCCACTATAAATCGTCCTAACGTAAAACATATAATTAGCAAAACCGTAGTAATCGCCGTAACAATTATATGTGCCTGCCATATTCCCTGTTTTATCCTTTTTTTCTCTCCGGCTCCCATATTCTGACTCACATATGTAGTCATGGCAATTCCGATAGAGTATAAAAATATAGTCAATATATCAAATAGTCTTCTTGCCGCGGTATGTGCGGTTACAATTGCTGTCCCTAAACCGTTGATTGCGCCCTGAAGTATAATAGTTCCTATATTAACGATACATGACATAAGTCCCATAGCAAGACCTGTTGTTATAAGGTTAGTATACTCCTTACCTGTAATTGTAAAGTCATCTCTTTTAGGAAGAATTTCCTTATATTTATAAATCATATAAAAAAGACAGGAAAATCCCGAAACCGCCTGTGAAATTATGGTCGCATAAGCTGCCCCCTTTATTTCCCATGAAAAACCCTTTACAAATAAAAGGTCAAGAAAGATATTAAGAACAACCGAAATAATAAGACAGTAAAGAGGTGTCTTGCTGTCGCCTATTGCGCGAAGGGTATTTGCACAGAAATTATAAACAGCCGTAAAAATAATTCCTGCCAATATAATCTTCACATATGATACTGCAAAAGGCATAATATCATCGGTCGTATTAAGCAGGATAAGTATCCTTTTTATTAAAATTTCACCGGCCAAGGTGAGTATAAATGCAGTAGAAAATGTAAGAATAATCGCTCCCGCGACAAATCTTCTTATTTGTCTAAAATTTTGTGCACCAAAAGCATTTGCAACAGGAATGGCAAATCCCTGAGTCAGACCATTTATAAATCCTATGATTGTATTTGATACAACTGCGGTTGCTCCAATTGCCGCAAACGCATTTGTTCCGACATAAGCACTTACAATTTTTGCATCTATCATATTGTAAAGCTGCTGAAATATAAAGCTAGCCATCAGAGGAAATGCAAATAAAAGTATTACTTTTGCCGGATATCCCTTTGTTAATTCTTTCAATTTATATCACCCAAAAGCTGCCTGCCCTGTGTCACATGTAAAATAAGCTCGTCAATTATTTCTCTTTTCATGATTTCCCCTTTTTTTACTATGTAAATTCCGGGCGGATAAACATATATATTATCTTTTGCAGCCGTCCCTTCCAAATCATTAAGCATATTTACCATTTTTTCAATATATACTTTATCTTTACAATTAGTATTGAAAGTATATACTTGATTTGTCCGGTTTTCAATATCTTTTATTTTTTTTATATAATAATCATAATTATCATCAATTTTTTTTAAAGAACTGTATAAATAATCAAAGTCATCCTTTGTGTCAAATAATGTCGAAATAAGCACTACATAATTTATCCCTGACATTTCACAAATGACACTAAACTCATCCGACAAAAGTTTTTCAAAACCGGCTCCTGTAATTGGTTCTTTTGCAAACAAAACCAATCTCGTCGGATCAATCTCTGTATTTTTTTTGTCGAAAAATTTGCTATTATCTAAAAGGGTTAAATTTTTTAACTCCTTCATTTTATCTCTTATATCATAAAGCATCATAAGGTAAGCTTCGTAATCTTTATTTAATGCTATATCTATTGCCCTTTCCATATCGCAAAGCATTATATAAGAAGGTGATGAACTCATAAACACAGCCAAATATTTTTTTATATTAAGATTAATACCTTCATCCATAACATGAATTATGGCAGTCTGTGTCATGGACGGTAACGTTTTATGAAGGCTCTGGATAACCACATCCGCATTATTATATATAGCCGAATATTTTTTCAAGGAATTAATAAACGGAAGATGTGCTCCATGAGCTTCATCTACTATGAGCTTCATCCCTGCTCCATGAATAATTTCACTTATCTTAGCTATTTCAGACAAAACACCTTCATATGTAGGACTTGTAATAACAGCAGCCTTAGCATCAGGATTATTTTTACATACTATTTCAACTGATTCAGGTGTTATGGCACCATTACAATCCGGCTTAACGTAAACCACTTTAAGTTTAAGTAAATCAATAATATTATGAACTGATTTATGACAATTTGATGCAACGATTATCTTATCGCCATTTGATACACACGCTGAAACTGCAGCAAAAATTCCGCCGGTTGTGCCATTAACAAGATAATAGCTTGCAAGTGTATCATAAACCCTTGCAAGCTCTTTTTCAGATTTAAGAATCATTCCCATAGGATTATGCAAATCATCAAGGCCCGGCACTTCAGTAACATCCATTTTATGCAACATATCAAGTGTCATATCAAGCTTTTTTATATCATATTTTTCACAGCAAAAAGCTTGCGCCGGATTTTCCAAAGCATCTGAAAAATCAAGTATTTTTCTCTTATGCCCCGGCATATGCCATACACTATGGGTCTCATTCAGATATTCTGTTAAACCTTCTGCAATATACCTCTTCATTTCATCTTCTTTCTTGTTTACTCAAGTTTTAGACTTTCTACATCCACAAGTTTTATAAGCATTAGATCGTCTTCTGAGATATCAGTGTCAGTGACAAGACGGTTTGCTTGATTGCTTATAGCTTTTTCAAGATAATTCCTTACCGAACGTGCATTACCAAAGTTGTGTGGTGGTGCAATAAGTGTCATTTTAAATTTCTTTGCTATAAACGAAAGTGCCTCCTCATCAAAGCTGTAATCCAACTTTTTTGCTCTTTCCACAATTATTTCAACGAGTTCATCCGCTGTGTAATTAGGGAATTCAATAGTTCTGTTAAATCTTGAGCGAAGTCCCGGGTTTGCATCGAGAAATATCTGCATTTCATCATGATATCCGGCAGCGATAACAATCAGATCATCACGATAATCTTCCATAGCTTTATTTAAAATATCTATAGCCTCCTGACCAAAATCGCCATCCTGCTTATTGGTCGATAATGCATATGCCTCATCAATAAATAAGACACCACCCTTTGCCTTTTCGACAACCTCCATAACCTTTTCACCGGTCTGACCCATATAACCTGCAACAAGTCCCGAGCGGTCAACCTCTACAAGATGCCCCTTAGATAAAATTCCAAGATTGTGATATATCTTAGAAAGAATTCTTGCCACGGTTGTCTTACCGGTTCCCGGATTACCAAGAAACACCAGATGATTGGTAGTAGGAGGTACCTTTAAACCTTTTTTTCTTCTAAGTTCACACACCTTAAGAAGATTGACGAGATTATTTACCTCACGTTTCACACTCTGCATACCCGTCAAACCGTTTAACTCTTCCATCAGCTTTTCCAAATCAAGCGTATTTGTATCAATCGAAATATTATTATCATCTCTGCCATCATCTCTTTCAGCCATTGAATTTACAGAATTATTATCATACTTATCTTTAAATCTTACTCTGTTATTATCTGCCTTAACTTTAATGCCATCTTCATTGCGTCCGAAACCTTCTTCAACAATATTATTTCTGTCCTCTATGGACTTTTCAAATGATGTTTCTTTTATGTAACCTGTAAATGAGGACTCCTTTTTTTCTTCAAATTTTTTACCCGGCTTAAATGCTATGGTTGGTTTTTCATTTTTTATTTTTCCATTTATTAATTCAATATTATCACGAAGCATATTTATATAGGCCGTGAGACAATCAAGCTCTCCCTGCTTAATTTCGTCATTACATGCTATGAGATCATTACCTATATAATTATATGTTGTCACATAAAGCATAGTTAAATCATAATATCCATTGCTCACTTCTCCGGTCTCCGGACCGATATTTGACCTCACAAATGCTTCGAGCGACATAGGTGGTTTTTCCAAAATTTTCTCGCCTTTTAACTCCAAACCATCTGCATATTGGGATATAAGCTGTACATAAAACTGCATTCCGGTAAGAGAATTAATATAATCTATTTCTTCCTGACTTATATCTCCATCAGCAAAAGCAATATAAACAAGAAAATGAAGCATATCATCTTTATACATCTCTTCGAGATTAATACGGCCTTCACTTCGTATATAATCAGCCCTGCCAATGCTTTTAGCTCTTTTTAGACAAAGCTCATACATCTGCCTGCTTTCTTCTTTTACGATATCATTCTTTAAAAAATTAAATCCCCATTTCATACACATAAACCTCTGTCATATAATAGTTAAACTCCATCACATATAAATTACCCGGCAAACAATTTTCCATCTCGATCAAGTTTCTTAAGTTCCTGATAAATTCTTGCTATCGGCAGCCCGACAACATTATTATAATCACCGGTTATCTTTTCTATATATATGCCACACTGTCCCTGAATACCATAAGCTCCCGCCTTATCCATAGGATCCCCGGTTTCAATGTAATCATATATCTCTTTATCCGTCATAGGATAAAATGTAACTTCCGTACATTCAAAAAAAGTATGGCTTTTTATATCTTCCTCTTTATATAAAAATGTAACTCCGGTATATACCTCATGACTTTTACCCTGAAGTTTTTTTAGCATTTCATAAGCATCCGTTTTTGATTTGGGTTTCCCCAAAATCTCACCCGAGAACGCTACTACTGTATCCGCTCCGATAACAAGAACGTCTTCATTATCCTTAATTTTTCCATATACATCCATCGCTTTTTGAAAAGAAAGCTCGCATACAACCTCACTTGGTATATTTTTAGTAACGACTTCATCCATATCAGACGGAATTATTTCATATGAAAAACCAACTTTTTTTAAAAGCTCACGTCTTCTTGGAGACTGTGATGCCAGTATAATTCGCATATCTTACTCTCCTGCCGCTTAACACACTAACAATACTCCGCTCTTTCACCACCGATAAGCTTGGGCCTTGTTTTTGCACATACTACATGTGCACTTCCGATTGACTTAATCTTAGTTCTTACCGGCACTGCCACATCCTTTAAATGCATGCCGATCATAACATCTCCAATATCTATGCCAAGCTCAGCCTTTATGTGTTCAACGGCAACCGCATTAGGCAAAAGTTTATAAACCGCTGTTGCAAATGAACCGCCCGCCTTAAGCTTTGGAACAACACACACTGTCTCATATCCTCTTTCCTTTGCAACAGATTTATCTATAATTAAAGCCCTGTTAAGATGCTCACAACACTGTGCTGCGAGATTAATCTTCCGCAGCCTGCACTCCTCATATAATGTTTTAGCCACTATCGCTCCTATCTCCTCACTTGAGAAGGTTCCAAGTCTTTTTCCCGCAACCTCGCTGCTCGAACAGCCTACTACAAGAACATCTCCCTCTTCATATGTGCTCTGTTCCAAAAGATCATTTAAAACCGAAACCACTTCGTTTTTTATTAATTCCAAATCTTCATATTTTTCATTTGAAATACCGATTGCCATATCCACCATATCCTCTTTTAGAAACTCAAATATATCTATGCATAAAGATAACACATAATCTCCTTATATTCTAGTTATTTTTATAATCTTTTTTACACCAATGCCGGCTCTTTTCCAAAACCATATATGTTTTTTATTTTACCATTTTTGTCAAGGACAAAATAACATTATTTTTTTAAATCTACTTTTATAAATTTGATTTTATTATTTACCGTTTAGTCATTTTTTTATGTGTTTTTTTATTTTTTATAGATGTTTCTATATATTATAGATGTTTCTATATATTAATGTTATAATTTAACAGAGATATGTTACGCAGATTTGTTATATATGACACGTCCTTTTACATCTATTATTACTAAAGAATTTTAACTAAAATAAAGGTATAATTTTAGCATCAGGATGAGTGAACATAAAATCTTAATTTTTCTATGTAAAACTTATCCACAGCTTTATTACTCTGGGAGAAAAGATATGACAAGCGAATTTAACGCTATAAAGCGTATTAAGGACTTATGTGACGAAAGACATTATTCATATTATGAGCTGGCTAAAAGATCCAACATAGCATACTCAACACTAAACAGCATGATTTTAAAAAATAATTCACCTACACTTCCTACTCTTTACAAACTATGTAACGGTTTTGGAATAAGCATACTGCAATTTTTTGAACTTGAACCAAAAGCTGATGCGCTATTACCCGAGCAATCCGAGTGTCTGAACCTTTTTAGCATATTAACCCCCGAAGACCAGGAACTAGCTCTGACATATATGAAAGGTTTAGCGCACAAATTGTAATAAAGAGACAACCGATATGAAAACTCTATCATACGGTTGTCTCTTTTAAATTTTAATATCTCATAATTATAAAGATTAAAACCAAATTTATCTATTTGTCTATTTTTATAGATTTAACCAACCAATCCATTTCTTCTACATTATACGGTGTACCACAATACGGACAGACTCTGTTTTTAGTTGCATCAAAACTTGAAGCACACGAAGAACACTGTATCTTTTTAATTGAAAAGCCCAAATCAACCGGTATGTCAGCTTTTCTTTCCAAGACAACGCACACCTTCTCTTCACGCTTTCTGACTTTGCCGTTTTTTTCATATGTGTTTATCATATATGCATCAACGACCGTTTGAAGTATGCCATTTTGCTCATTTATTTTCCTAAGTGCCAATCCACCGCGATAATCCATATCTATGATATCATCAAAATATCCATTTATACTCTCACCATCATAAATCGGAAGATCATCCGGATTTTCTGAGAATACAATCACTTTTATAAGCGATATAATCTTTGCCTGAAAATATTCATATGAAATATCCTGACCATATTTTTTCATATAATTCTTAAAGTTTTTAATCGTACCTCCAACATTTGCCAAAAGGCCTATAGCTTTTCCCGCATCTTTAAATAACCCGCCAAGCTTTGAAAAAGCCCATACTATATAACCAATTATTCCGCCACATATACATCCGCCGATTATACCTGATAATATTGCAGCCAAAGGACGCATAGAAGACAAAAAGACAATTGTATAGCCTATAGCTGCTACAATCATAAACGGTGCAACAACTTTCCAGATTTCTCCTTTAAGTTCTTTTTCCGTTCTCGAATAATCTCGAAGAAAATAAAAGTTTGAAACCTTAGGATAAAGCTCACTCATTTTAAAATATGTATTGCAATACGGACAGCCCTCAACAAGCTCTTTAATCTTTACATTTGCACCACAGTTCGGGCAGCAGTATACCTCTTCATCTACGTGCACACCCGAGATAACATCCGTTACCGTCTGATACATATCCATATTGTCAAAATCAGAAAAAATCTTTTTTTCACCATTATATACAGACTTTCTCAACTCACAGGTTCTATAATAAAGTCTGCTGCTATAATGTTCATCCTTCCACTCACGAAAACGATCGGAATCCGGATTAAGACCTCTTGGTGCTATATCATATGTCATCCTGAGACCCTTATTATTTAGTCTGTTCCTCCAAAGTTCTACGCCATACCTTACATCCTGATTACCGGAAGTCACCTTAGAGCCCGTTTCTATTCCATCCTCCAATTCTGCAGCAAATCTCTCATAGATGCTTCTGCTTGTTTTTGACCATTTTATCTGCTTTTCATTAACCATATCTTTCTCCTGTAGTTCTAAAGCCAATATATTTGTGACTACTTCATTATTAATTTTTGTAAATAAAAAATTAATAATAATAATTTCCGTTATGTATATTACCAACCAAGTCATTCCTTAATTGGTTATAATCTTCATCAATTATTTTTTCCTCATCTTCCAGTTCAATCTTATATCCTGTCACATCTATAGAATCATTTAAAATAGTCTTCTTTTTTGTTTCATATCCTAATATATTAAAAAACATTTTAAAAAAGCTGTTTTTTTTGCTTTCATAGGGCACAATTAATATAAAGAACAATACCAGAGCTATGCAAATAACAGCTTTTATGTTATCTCCCAAAGACGCATTATGAGCTGCCATCTCACCCAGCCATTCCTTAACTATCAGGCCTTCCGAAGAGAATCCTATCAACATTCCTATGGTAAAAAATAAAGGATCATAAGAATCTTCACCTTGTAAATCCGAATGTTTAAAGTAATAAACAGCCAGAACCAGAAAACCTATCCCAAATATGGTCATTAACGCCGCTATATCAAAACCGAATCCTCTCAACACCTTACATATTGAGCCAATAAAAAGACATATAGAAAGCATCATACTAACGCAAGCACTCATCATCCAAAAATTTTTTACAGAATCACTTTTTTCTCTAAATGCTGATATACGTACATTATCTGTTTCCGTCAAACCGGTTATAAATCCCCCTCCAACTATTCTAATAATGTTTTGTGAAATAAATATTATGCGTATACTGCCATCAGATAATCCATTAAAAAAATCAATTAAATTTTTGTACCCTGTTACACGCCTGATTATATAGCGCTGTGAGGCAGCTTCAATTTCAATAATAATTTCGTCCTTGTAATCAACTACTGTAATTTTTAAATAGTCATCATTATATATTAGAACATTCATTTTTAATGTTACTTTTTCTCTTTCAGTTAATTGTTCATACACTTCAGCTAAACTATTCATTTTTCTCTCCAAAAATATATAGCAGGTAATTTAATTATTCCCCGAATATATACTTATAATATATTCATTATTATATTAAAAATCCTATTTTCATTATAAAAGTATATTGATATTCTTGCAAGCAATTAAAACATTAATAATTACCCTTTCATACAAAATATAAACAAAATATTAATATGCATTTTATATGTAAAACACACTATTAATCATATATCAAAAATATTTGCATATAATATTAGTAATCAAACATTCCTATTAATAAATTTTAATAATGTCCCTTATATTGTACTTAATATTTCCAATACACAAAATATTGTTTTTGTGGATAACTTCTGGATGTTTTCAACAATTGACACAAATTTAACCACGCACTTATCCACATTATCAACCATATATGTGTTTCACGTGAAACATCCACTAATCATAATTATATGTTCTGCAATTATTAATTGCTTTGTAAGGAAACCATAAACAAGTTTGATTTATTTTATAATTTATGTTTCACATGAAACTCTTTATAAATGTTTTTATATTTAATCAATTATTATTTTATATTTCGTATTAATCAATAAAATATCAAATTACAACATTTCATTCTTTAAAGATTTTCAAATATACAAATAATTATTTATAAGCATTAAGCTAACAGCATAATTAAAGCAATAAATATTTTTGATAAATAATGACTATTTCTAGGTATGTGTTTCACGTGAAACATAATATTAAATTAATGATTTTGTATAATAAATACAAAACAAAGATTATTTTATAGATACTAATTAAAAAATAAGAAAACATATATGAATCAAACTCAAAAAATAATAATTTAAATTTTTTATTAAGGATCACAAAATTTCATCAATAATTGAATTTGCAACTTAACAACTTAATATAATTTAAACTATTATTATATTCAAGTAATAAAATAAAAGAAAAAATGTTTCACGTGAAACATGTATAAAG